>WALQ01000072.1 GCA_015522745.1 Candidatus Aenigmatarchaeota archaeon | reverse complement strand
GCCACTTCGTCCCATTTTTATACCCGTATTTTGAATTTGTCAATTCCAGTTTCATGTATTCGCAAAGTAATCAGTTGGTCGGTTTTGGAGTGAGACTGATTGATTTGTTCATTAATTTTCAGCAAATATTCGTTGATTACTTTTTGCTTTTTTTTCGAGAATTCCATGGAGGGTAATAGACTGACATAGAGGGTTCCTCCGCAGTTTTCGATGATGCCCGGGGATTGGGTGAGGTGACGTATAATGACGTGGTCGTCTCGATAGTTATTGTAAAGGGGACGAAAGTCCCGGAGATGGCTGTAGAAGATGTTTCGGCTGATTATGCGTAGCGCATCCATGTAAGCTTTTCTTCGAAAGTCGAGGCGCACGTTGTTTTCGTCGACGAGGATTTCAAGTCGGGATTCCTCCCGATAAAGGGTGTCGAGGGTTTTCTCAAGGGTTTCAATTTTACTGGTTTGCTCTGACATTTGGCTCTTTAGTTTTTTTGTGGCGGTAGCTCGATTTGTTTTATTTTTGATCTGTTTTCTTTCGATTTGTGTTTGTTTAGTCTGAGCTCTTTTAAGTTCTTTGTCTCTGCTCTTACTCGCTTCTTCTTGTTGCAGTTGTTGGATGTGTTGCTCGTTTTTTATGATTGCAGCTTCTTCTTCCCTCCTCTTTTTTAAATGGGACTTCACCAGTTTTCTCCGTTTGAGAAGATTAGTTTTGAGCTTTTCTTCTAATTTTGTTTTCTCCTTTTTACGAGCTTTATATTTGCGGGCGGGGGCGAGACGATCTGTTAACGTGTCGTTGATTGCTTCATAGAGCTGGTATGCTCGACTGGTCATTTCGTTGATGCCGACGTGACGATCCATATATCCAAAATCATTTTCCTGCAGCCAACGACGGAAGATGGCATAGATTATTGTGTGCGCAGATAGATCCTTATTGCTACATAGAATGGATACTTCGATCTTTTTGTTTTTTGGATTAGTTGCACGTACAATAAATTTTCGAAATGTTCTATCGCGCTCCCAAGGAATTTCTTGATATTCAAAGCGGTAGAACTGTTTGTCTTGCGCATTGTTTCGCTCTATGAAGAATGATGTTTTCCCGATGAAAGAATTTTCATTCCACCCGTCGGCTTTGTAATTCTTTTCCCATGTGATTATGTTATCACCTTGTTTCACGATTTCACGCAAAGCGTTTAATCCATAGATTCCACGATCAATGACCCATGTTATGGAGTTCTCTGGGGCAGGCAATGTTCTATGAAATCTTTGAGCGCAGAAGAAAAAACGATGTCTCATTTCATAGTAGTTGTCGGCGTGTTCTACGTAACAGGGGTTGCCTTCATTATCGTGGATAAAGTCCAAATTGGTGATTTTTTCAATGGTGTGTTTGCCCCCGCACCACCCCTTTAAAACCGGAAGAATTCCCGTATAATCAGATGTGTGCGGGTCAAAATAGAAAATCGTTTTGCAATTTGCCTGAAGAAAACGGACATTTTGAGACTGGAGCCGAAACGTGTTTTCAGGCGTAGCGAGTGCATCCATCTTTTTTCGCTGGTAATCAATGTTTGTGATGACTGACCCGATAAGCATTTCCAACGATGAAAAGTTGATTTTTTTAGCCTGCTCATGATTTACCGCACCTAACAGAATCTGAGAGACGGTTTGACGATCCAATTGTTCTTGGTTTTCATAAAAGACCTCCTCCATCCGATGACGAAGCAAAAGAAGACCAGCATGGTGGCAATAGACAGACTGCCCCTCTCTCAACGAGAATCTTTGCAACACCGTCTGGCACGAATACTTGCGAGACGACTCTAAAAAGGTCTCTATAGCGGGAGGTTGAGCCTCCTTCTCGCAACCATTCGGGTCTTCGTGAGTGTCAAAAAGTTCTTGGGATTCAGAAAAACCAGTACACTCGACACCGGCTCGGTTCTTATTTTGAATGCGTTGTTCTTCTCGCACTTCCAGAAAAATCTTCCGAGCCGATTCCGAAGAAATGTGTTCGTTGAAATACTTTTTCACTTCACCGCGAATGAGAACATTATAGTTTTTTTCAATGCCTTTGAGTTCGAGGTAACGATCCTTTATATAACACGCTATACTCTGCGTAATTTTCTTCCGTGCGCCTTGACCGGAGAAGGCCGTTTTTATTCTTTCCATATCATCTGACTTCAATGCCGCCCCCCAGCGCACAATGCTAGTCCGAGAAACGCCGAAAAGTGACTCGAGAAGGCGTGCAGGAAAACCAGCATTAAACAATCGCCCCAGAAACATTTTGAACGAAGGATGATTGATTGCGGCGGGAACTTTTTCAAAGAAAGCCAACCCAATAAATACAGCATAAAATGAATGAGATGCATCCG
>WALQ01000071.1 GCA_015522745.1 Candidatus Aenigmatarchaeota archaeon | reverse complement strand
TTTTAATTATTTGTTGAACAAATAAAATTACAAAAGGAGGGAATAAAAATGAAAGTTGTTGTTGTTTTAGCAGATGGATTCGAGGATTCTGAGGCGATTGTAACGCAGGATGTCGTGAAGCGTGCCGGCATAAACGTCGTTCTCGCGGGACTCAGCAAAAAAATCATAGAGAGCTCACGTGGTGTGAAAGTTATAACGGATGAACTCTTCTCATCGGACGTGACAAAGAGGTTTGATGGTATAGTGCTTCCTGGTGGTCGCGGGTACAGATACTTGTTGCAGAGCTCGACTGTCGGCAATGTGCTCAAGGAATTTCATAAGAGCAAAAAACTCATAGCGGCTATATGTGCGGCCCCCGTTGTTCTAGCGGAAAACGGAATTCTTGATAATGTGAAGGCGACTGTGTATCCTGGATTTGAAAAAAAGATTCCTCATCCAAGGGATGGAGATGTCATAGTTGATGACAATATTATCACTGCGCGCGGTCCGGGGGCTGCTTTCAAATTCGGATTGAAAATAGTCGAGTATCTTTCTGGAGCTCAAATTGTAAAACAAGTAAAGAATGAAATGGTGATACAATGAATCTTGAAGTGGAAATTTTGAAATTTTTATCAGAGCGACACGTTGTTCCTAAACGCGAACTTTTAAGCAATTTCAGCTCTTCTGGAAAGAATGCAGTAATATCCGCGTTGAATTCTTTGAAGACCCAGGGACTCATATCGATAATAAGTCCTATGGGTCCGGAAACAGTAGTCGTGACACGTCATGGTCTTGAAGAGTCGGAGAAGATCTAGAGCAGAAACCACCAGCGGGTTTCTGCACTTCCTGTGACTGATTTCGACGCATCAACGCCAACACTTTTTGGTTCTTCGATAACTACGCATTTCCGTCATTCAGCTCAACTAAACGGAGCTCGCCTGAAAGCATTTAAAAATTTCTTTCTTCATTATTTTATTCGCATAGCCCCGTAGTGTAGTGGCCAAGCATGCGAGGCTCTGGACCTCGCGACAGCGGTTCGAATCCGCTCGGGGCTATTTGGTGATTTTATGAAGAAAAAATCAAAAGAAAAAATGTTTGCGTGGTTCACAGCTATCATATTTCTGACGTCAATGGTGATGTTCGGCATAAATTTCATACCACAGAAAAAGAAAACAGTTCAGTTGAAAACCTACTACACACACCAGTTGAACGCCGATGAAATGAATGAAGCACTCATGACGAGGCGCGAAGTCATAACGTTCTACCATCCGGCATCGTGCTGTGAAAATACGCGGAAGTATTTGCTCGGCGCGGAGAATTACTCTTCCGGTGCGATAATCTTCTGCGACATAGCGTCGAACAACAGAACAATTGAATTTGACAGCTACTTAGGAAGCGACTATCTCAATGGAACAGACATTGAGAATACAACGAAAGTCAGCGAGTATTTGTGCAAATACCTTGTAGTGAAGTATCTACTCCCGGAGTGTGTCCAGTAATTTTTTAACCTTTCCAACAACATCGCTTGTTTTCAATATTTTTTCAAGCTCTTTCATGATTTCCTTATCACTCATAGTACCGCCTTACAAAATCTTCCACGAACGTTGGAATTTCATCAGACCACGCTACGCGTCCTTGCGCTGTTTCATGGCGTCCTCCTCCACGTCCGCCAAACTTCTCGCACGTCGATTTGATTATATCTCCTGCGCCGACTGTAGGGCTCTTTGAAATTGAGAAAATTATATTTCCGTCCGATAGGACGACAATCCTGTTTTCTTTCTGGAGCTCCTTTGCAACGTCCATGGGATATTCGCACTTTGTGACTATGAGCTCAACGTCTCTAATTTTTTTCACGCGGGTTTCGAGCAACTGGCTTGTTTTCTTGACGTACTCGAGCTTGTTGGCGCGCCTGCTTTCAAATTTCTTTTCAGCGCGCTCGACGAGATTGGCGACGTTTGAGATCACATCTTCGCGCGAGCAGTTTAGAAGCTTTGTGAGCTCGTCAACTATGTTACTCATTCTCTTTTCGTACGCTTCTGCGGCCGAACCGGCCACGAATTCTATTCTTATTATACCGTCTTGTATGCGCTCCGTCTTAAGTATTATGATTTTCCCAATTTCTTTCGTGTTCTTCACGTGAGTTCCACCGCACGCCTCGTGGTCTATGTCGTCTATGGACACTATTCGCAAAACCTTTCCAGGAACAGCGCCACCTTGGTATATGCGCACAGTGTAACGTTTTTCCGCTTCTGTGCGCGTAAGCTCTTCTGTTATCACGTCATATCCCCTTTGGACAATTTCATTGGCTACGTTTTCTATTTTTCTTACCTCGTCCTCCGAGAGCGTTTTGTAGTGTGTTATGTCTAGGTGTGCCTTGTCTTCGGATTTATGAGCTCCGTGCTGCCAAATGTGCTTTCCGAGAACGGACCTTGCGGCAGCATTTATCACGTGGGTGGCTGTGTGATGTATCGTCAACTGCCTTCTACGGTCCATATTTATTTTGCAATAAACTTTATCGCCAACGTTGAACTTTCCATCAACTTTGTGCAGCACGACTCCCTTGACTTTTCTCACGTCTGAAACGTGTTTTCCATTCATTGTGCCTGTGTCGTGCTCCTGCCCTCCGCTTTCCGGGTAAAACGCCGTCATGTCGAGAACAACCCAGCCTTCTATGACTTTTACCACGCTCGCATCAAACTCGGAGACGTCGCTGTGATAGAGGTCAATGGTCTTTTGAACGTCACCGACGTCCATGGAGAATTTTTTCCTTTCCTTTTTTGAGAATTTTTTCCGCTCGTTGAGCTTCGAATAGAAGTTGTCAGGTATTGAGAGTGATATGTCCTCTTTCTTCGCCTCTTCGACAACGCTTTCCGGGCTTATTCCGTAAGACTCGTAAAGCATTACGAAATCGTCTGCACTCATGTTTTTTTTCACGTACTTGAGCACGATTTTTCTCGCCTTTTCTTTGGACGATTTGTACCGCTCGCGTTCAACGTCTATCACATCGTGGACGACGTTTTCCATGTCACTAACGTCGTAGAGGCCGCGCACATCTTCAACTTCTTTTGAGACGACTTTGTGCACATCGATACCGAGCTCACCGGCCATTGAGAACGCGCGCCTCAAAACGTAACGCAGATTGTACCCGCCTCCCGCGTTGCTCGGAAGCGCACCATCGTTTATTGCGATGAGAAGCGTTCTCATGTGGTCGGCTATGGCGTAAATCTTCTTCATCGTATTTACGTGGTCTTTCAAATACGCCACATCGTATCCGGTCTTGGCCGATATCTCCTTCCACGCGCTCTTCATGCTCATTTCATCCGCATTGAGTATGGCAGCGTACTGCGGAAAGACATTCCATACATCCTTGTCGCGCTTGAAGCCGACTGTGTCGATTATGTACTTCAATGTTTTCGGGAAGACGTTGTCGTACGACGTCGGCGTTCCGTTGAGTATCCACGGCGTCCTTTCCAGACCCGCGCCCATGTCTATGACTTTCGTTTTAAGCTCGCGCGGTCCGGACGGCGACATTTCGTACTGCATGTAAACCTGATTGCCGAGCTCAAGCCCCTTTGAGAAGAATTCTATGCTGACGCCGAAGTTTCCTCCGCCTGCCCATCCGTCTTCGTGAAATATTATGTCGTCATCGCCTATCCCGAGGTTTTTTAGAAACTCGTGTATGTACGCTATGCCCTCGTTCTTGAAGTAGACATAGCGGTTTGGCGTGTTGAAGGCGTGCTCCCCAACCATAACGAATCCTGTGTAGTGGCGGCCCGAGAGGCCCACGTTGTCAACGTCGTTGAATCTCAAGCAGAACTGTGGAACGAGCAGCGGGTTCGCCGGCGGGTCGACTTCACCCGAGACGACGTGCGGCTGAAAATCGTATATCGACGCTTGAACGAAGTAAACATCATCTCGCCACCTCGCGACAACGGGGTATCTCTTTATCGGAGTGTGGCCGAGCGATTTGAAGGTTTTCACCCAACCCTCCTTCCAGGCGTCCACGTAACCTAGGCGCTTGCTCGTCGGAGGATTCCCTATGAATCCATAGGGGAGCTCCCCTGCCTTTTCACGGCACACGGGGTCGTCGCAGTAGTCGCGCGGAGTTGTCGACCAAAAATGGCGTCCACAGAACTTGCACGTGTACCTCTTGAATCCCATCTTCTTGAGCGTTTCCGTTGGGTAAAACTTTTCCGGTTCACGCGCCGCCTTTTCTCGAATCCATTTTTTGATCTCTTTATCATTCATGAAATAAGAATTAAAGCAAATGTTTAAATTTCTGAAAAAGTAGAAACAGAAAAAATAAAATTAAAAAGTTTAACCGAAGAGAGCTCCCAAACCTGCTGCGGCCTCTTCAGCTTTCTTTGATTCGTCTTCTTTCTTCTCTTCCTTCTTTTCCTCTGCTGCTGGCGCCGCTGCTGCAGGTGCTGCCGCTGCCACAGGCATGGCCGCCTTGCTTACCGCTTCGTCAATGTTGACTCCGTCCAAAGCTGCCACAAGTGCCTTGATTCTTGCGTCATCAGCCTGGACGCCTGCTGCTTCCAAAACTTTCTTCACGTTCTCTTCGTTAATCTCCTTTTTTGCCGAATGCAATAACAATGCCGCATATATATACTCCATTTCAACACCTCACATTTATTTTTCAGTAGTATCCTTTAAAGCTTTTGCCTGCGCAGCTGCCTTTGCCAAAATGTCCTCTATGACATCCTTTTCTGGGAGCGCCGCTTCGATGGCGAGGCCGCGTGCGTTCACAAACGCTTTCAGCACGAGCGTCTCTATGTTGTCTTTCGTTGGATACGCGATTTCAACAGACAAGTTGAACGCGTTTGTCGCTGCCGTTACGAGCTTGTTCATGTATCCCTCTTCGTTTATCTCGAGCACAGGCCTGTCGTACACGATTCCATTTTCCCATATTGCGACTACGTTAAGGCCGATTTTCATCGGCTCCATTTTGAGCATTGAAAATATTTGCGCAAGGTCTTCTGTTATGCGCTCTCCCGCCTTGCACACAACTTTGTCTTCGACGATTTTTATCTTTCCACCTTCAACACTCGTCTTGAGTCCGACTTTCTTGAATGCGGATATCGCCGGTCCTGGCGGGAACTCAGTTACACCAGCGCTGACGGTTATGTCGTTCTGCGCTATGTCCCCCGCCTTTGCCGGAGCGGAGGATTTGTTTTTGTTCAAGTACTTCACGAGCTTGAACGGATTCATTTCAGTAAATATTAATGCTGGTTGTATTGCATCTTTTTCCAAAAGCGCTTTGAGGTCTTTCGACGACTTTTCAAGTGCAAGCCTCATGAGAGTCTTCTTCGCAACCTTTATGATTGCCTTGCTGCGCAAACCATCTTTTATTTTCTGCATTGGGTATGAAGGAAGTTTATTTATGTCAACTATGCCTATTATCGGGTACTTCTCCACGAGGTTTTTTATCCTCTCAACTTCTTCTTCTTTTTGTTTCCTGAACATGCGTATCACTTTATCTCAATTTTTATCGGCTTTGACATCGTGAGCTTCAACCTCACGTCCTTTACTTGAGCTCTCTTTTTTGGAAGGAACGCCACAACTTGATCGAACAGATTCTTTATGTTATTTTCTATCTCTTCGTCTTTCATGCTTTCGAATCCAACTGGACATTGAATATTTGGACTGTCTTTGATCTTTACCTGAACGGTCTTCTTTAAATCTTCGAGTATCTTTTCGATCTTCGCTCCCGGCGGGAACGGCTTTGGCATTTTACCAAGCGGCCCCAAGTAACGCCCGAGAACTTTACCAACCGTGAGCATCATAGGCGCTTCTGCAACGAAAAAGTCATAATCGCGGACGAGTTTCTTTGCATCCTTTTTGCTCTTGGCGAGTTTTTTTAAATCATCTGTCGTGATGATGTTGCCGCCACTTAAATTGTCAGAAAATACACCAATTTTAACTTCCTTGCCTTTTCCGTGTGGGAGGACGATTTGCTTTGTTATTCTATTCTCCGGCCTTTTGAGATCTATATTTTTGAGATTAATTATTAAATCAAAAGTCTGGCTAAACTTACGTTTCTTAGAATTCCTAAGCTCTTTGATAGCAGATTTTATGTCCATCTTGAATCCCTCCTGCCGAAGCAGTCTCCGGGTCTTATTTTATTATGTACAAAGATTTATAAACCTTTACTCCCCAATGTGCTCATCTTCTGTTAGACCGAGCTCAAATTCAATTCTCTTTATGCGTATTTTTTGTGCCTCAAGTTCTGACTTTATATCTTTTGTAATGTCAGTTATTCTGTTCTCTATGTTAATTATTTTTGACATTAGGTTTCTCGTTGAAGATTCACGACTCTCAGATTCCTCTGTGAACCTGTATGAGAGTTTGTTTCCTATCTCGAGAAGTTTTCTGTTAATCTCGACTTTGATTCCAACAAGGTCCTTTGATATGTCATCCATGCGGCTGAAGAAAATCTTTGACAGTGATTCGTATTTATCCCTGAGCTCGTTGACCTGGTCCGTGAGCTCCACCTTCTGTATGAATATGACTGTCGCCATTATGGCTATGATTATGGCGAACGTTATGAAGTTCAGAGCTCCGAATGCAACGAGCAAAAGCAAGATTATGTCGAGACCCAAAACAGCAAGTTCATATTTTCCTAACATAATAACTACCCTAAAGTTATAAAGAAGCAAAAGTATTTAAACCTTTCAGTGCTCACACACTTATCTTTCCTTCGTCTATGTCGCGCTGGACTTCCCTTGGGTCGCGACCGTCAACCTTGACGCCGGCGGAAACGCACGTTCCAAGAACTTGCTTCACCTTCGCCTTCATGTCGCCAAAGAGGTCTCCGCTCTTCGCCTTTGCGATTTTCAGGACTTGGTCGAACGTGAGGTTGAGGTTTTGGTCCGGTCCCATCTTCTTCGCGCCGAGCTCCTTCTTTATCAACGAGGATGTCGGCGGTGTCCCAACGGAAATTTCGAATTCCTTCGTACCCGTGTCGACGACTATTTCGACGGGTACTTGCATTCCAGAAAAATCCTTTGTCTTTTTATTAATTTCTTCAACAACCTTGCCTATATTCACCTTTAGCTGTCCTAATGCAGGACCGAG
>WALQ01000070.1 GCA_015522745.1 Candidatus Aenigmatarchaeota archaeon | reverse complement strand
GTTAGTAAATAATCAATTGACTGGGATTAATCTTCGTAAGGTAAGTATATACGATCTTATAGAGCCTCGTGGTGAGGTAGATTCTCTTCCTGATGACTGGCCGAGCTTTGAATTCAAGACATTAAAATATTAAGCCCTTGATAAATCATAAACCAATCACAAATCAATTTTCCTTTTATCTTTTTCTTCGAGTGTTCGGGGCGCCACTCAGGCGCCTTCTGATAGGTTTTAAAAGTTTATCGAAGATGATTTTATGATGATAAAAAATTATTTCAAGCAT
The DNA here is from genome assembly GCA_015522745.1 of Candidatus Aenigmatarchaeota archaeon. Classification (GTDB taxonomy): domain Archaea; phylum Aenigmatarchaeota; class Aenigmatarchaeia; order GW2011-AR5; family WALA01; genus WALA01. The sequence goes on along the minus strand of WALQ01000070.1, from coordinate 8,074 downwards.
TACTTCAAGCGCGTTGACAGGCATTACTGGATACCGATAGCGATATTGGTGTTGGCAATCGGCTATCTCTTCTACAACGCGTCCGTCACGGGAAGCATGGTCAACCGCGACATAGACCTCAAGGGGGGCAAGATGCTCTCCGTCACGACGAACTTGACCTACTCCGAGCTCGAGAAAATCGTCTCGGAACACACGTCCGACTTCAACATCCGCTCCGTCGGCGGCCACGGATTCTACATCATAGAACTGCCGCAGAACTACAACGAGACCGTCCTCATAAACGCCATAAAGCCGGATGATTACAGTGTTGAGGCCGTCGGCCCGACTGTGAGCTATATGTTTTGGAAACAGGCCGAAGTCGCAATAATAATATCATTCATATTAATGGCCATCGTCGTTTTCATAATGTTCAAATCCGCGGTACCGAGCGGTGCCGTCATACTTTCCGCAATTTCAGATGTCATAATAACCGTTGCATTGCTCGACATTTTCGGAATACGCGTCTCAATAGCCATAATAGGCGCCCTCTTGATGCTCATAGGTTATTCTGTCGACACGGACGTCTTACTCACGACAAAGGTTCTCAAGTCGTCCAAGGAAATGGAAGAGCGCATTTACGAGGCGTTCAGAACTGGTATAATGACATCCGGAACGTCTTTTGCAGCGCTCCTTGTGATGTATCTATTCTCAGCATCTCCTGTAATACGCGGAATATCCATAACACTCGTCATCGGCCTCATAGTCGACACGATGAACACGTGGGTCATGAACGCGGGTATAATCAAGAAGTGGGTCGAGAAGAAAGAAATAATTTAAGGTGTTCACAATGAAGTTCCTCAATCACATGACTGTGAAAATTTGGATCGCAATAATACTCATATCCATATTTTTCCTTGGATTCAAGCTCAACACTCGCGGCGTCGACGTTTTGTACGTTTCACAGAACTCCTCGCTTGTTGACTTGATAAAGCCCGGCTACATAATTTATTCTATAAACGATGTCAAGGCAACACCAGAGCTCCTTAAAACGTTCAACGGCACAGTGAGCGTCCTAAAGACGGACCACGGAACATTCTACCCGAACACAAATGGAACGCTCGGAATTGATGTCGGCCCCGTGAAACGAACGAAACTCCGCTTCGGTCTTGACATTGAAGGTGGTGTTCGCGCCATAATCACTCCGGATGAGAGCATAAGCGACGACACATTGCAAAGAATGATAAAGACGCTTGAGCTCCGTATAAACACTTACGGTCTCAAGCAGGTAAACATACGCCCAATTTACAGTGGCGACAAGAAATTCATAGAGATTGAAATGGCCGCTGGAACGAAGCAAATGATTGCTTCATTGCTCAACAGCCAAGGAAAGTTTGAAGCAGTCGTGCCCATAAAGGTAAAGGACGGCAGCTCTTTTATATTCGATTCAAAACACATCGTGCACCTCATGAATGGGACGGTCTACATAGACGACAAGCCACTCAATGGAACGTTAATTGTCGATAACATTCCAATATCTTTGAGAAACGTGACTGGTGATTACATAAATCTTGACACCCACGTTTTCACGGGCGAGGACATAAAGCACGTGTACACGGACCCGCAACACGCGGGCGTACGCGCTCAGGACAACGGATACAGGTTCAGTTTCGCAATTCTCATATCAAATGACGCTGCTCAAAAGTTCTCAAAGGTCACGAAGAACCTCAACGTCGTTCCAACTCCTCAGGGTGACGGCTATTTGAGTTCGAAAATATACTTCTATTTGGACGGAAAACTTATGGACTCGTTGCAGATTTCCGCGGGTCTTAAGGGCAAGGTTGTAACAACACCTTCCATAACCGGCTATGGGAAGACACAGGAGGACGCAATCAACAACATGCGTCGCTTTCAAGCCATACTGAGCTCCGGCTCGCTCCCAGTGAGCATCCACATAGTCTCAATGGATGAGATATCACCAAAGCTCGGTTACAAGTTCCTAAAACAATCGGCAATTGCCGGATTAATCGCGTTCACAGTCGTGTCATTGATGATACTTATACGATACAGAGATCCGAAGGTTGTCTTGCCCGTAATTGTGTCGTCATTTTCTGAGATACTCATAACTCTTGGGGTGGCGGCACTCATAGGGCAGACAATTGACCTCTCCGCGATAGCAGGGCTCATTGCAGCCATAGGCACGAGCGTCGACGATCAGATTATGATAATCGACGAAGCTGAGGAGAAGCACGAAGAGCTCTCCTTGAAGCAGAGGATTAAGCGCGCTTTCATGGTCATTTTCGGCTCGGCTGGAACGACTGTCGCGGCGATGTTCCCACTTATTTTCGTCGGTTTCGGCGCACTTAAAGGGTTCGCCATAGTCAGCATAATAGGCATTCTCGTAAGCGTTCTCATATCAAGACCTGCGTTTAGGGACGTAATTGAGGATCTTGTTAATCGACGATAAACGTTTTGGGTTTCCCAAAAGTTAACTTTAAAAAGTTTAAAGTCTACATAAATACTAAGGAAGGGGTGTGGTCACAGAAACAAGTTCCCTCTACAACCTCTTCCTTTCTTTTTTATTCTATCGTTGCCTAAATAATTTAAACGTTTATACACAATTAATGTTATGTTTGGAAACGTTGATCCGAAGAAATTGGAAAAGCTCATGAAGAGAATGAATATACAAACGGAGACCGTAAAGGCCACTAAGGTCGTTATAGAGACTGAGGAAAACAACATAATAATCACAAACCCTGAAGTCATGATCGCTGATATAATGGGAAAGCGCACGTATCAGATTACCGGTAACGAATCTGTTGAACCACGCGTCCGTGATGAAGATGTGAAGCTCGTCATGGAAAAGACTGGACACCCGAAAGATGACGTCGTGAAAAAGCTCAAAGAGCTCAACAATGACATAGCACGTGCCATCATAGAATTGAAGAGGGAGAGCTATGAGAAGGACCAAACGCAAAAGTAATAGTAAAAATCACATAAATGCGGTATCAGTTTTCTTACTCCTACTTGGCATAATAATTATAATCGATTCAGTTTACTCGTTTCTCATATTCCAGTCATTTGTATACGTGTCACTAAAATATGGAATGAAAATTACGCTGTTCGTCGTATTCACGTACGCCTATCTACTGTTTAAACTTGTTGTGGGCGTATTCTCAATATACGTATCGAGAAAGACCGCATGAATGTCGTCGAATTCTTATACGGAAGTTTTCTCGGCGCAGTAGCCGGCTTATTACCAGGCATACATCCGAATTTCATATCGTTTATTGCCGAAAGTGGGAATATTTATTTTCTTGTGCCACTTGCAGTCATAAATTCCATAGTAAACATGATACCATCTATAATTTTCGGCGCCCCTGAACTCGGGAATGAGATGTCCATTCTTCCTGGCCACATGCTTCTTATGAAAGGTCATGCCTACGACGCTGTGCGTCGAACTATAATCGGAAGCCTCCTATCTGGTGTGCTCATGATTTTTTTATTTCCGCTATCGTTCTTGATCGCGAACACTTATTATTTTATTGAGCTCTCCATACCTGTAATACTTATCATAGTCATTGCCACCACACTGTTGTCTGAGAAGAACGTTCAATTTGCAGCATTTTGTTTTGTGTTTTCTGGTATAATAGGCATCGCATCGCGCGAGGCTCTTCTTCCAGCGCTGTCAGGCATGTTCGGTCTTAGTCGATTGCTCTTGGCAAACTCAAAAATACCACCACAAACTGAAGACGTGGAATTCATTCCATCACGCATAGAAATTAGATCTGGAATTATAGGATCTTTTCTTGGTATGATCACTGGTTTCATACCAGGTGTAGGTTCGAGCCAAGCAGCATTTGTTGCAACAAAGCTTAAAGGAGATTTTTTGACCGCATTAGGAGCAATTACGACATCAAACGTAATTTTTTCAATGCTTGCCGCATATCTCATTCACAAAGTCAGAACGGGGGTTGCCCAGTACATAAATATATGGACGCTCCAGGATGCCGTTGTGATGATAGCACTAACATTTTTATCCGTTGCAATTGGGTCATTATTGACACTTGCCGTGACAAAAGTTATGACAAGAAATATAACTAGAATAAAATACGTGTGGATAACCCGTGTTGTAATAGCATTTATAATCACAGTAACTTTCGTCATATGTGGAATTTATGGGCTTCTTGTTTTGTTCACATCAACTTCACTTGGTATTATGGCCATTAAAAAGAATGTGAAACAAAGCAATCTTCTTGGTGTAATTGTGATACCTACGTTAATTTATTTCATGGTCAAATTCATATGAATGCTCAAACCCAAATGAATGTTCACGCTAATTTCACAACGTTATTTAACGAATTTCACGTACAAAATCACGTTCACGTTACCCCCTTACTTCCTGTGGAACAGACCACCCCCTTACTTCCTGTGGAATATTGAGAATTGGCGCACGTGAACATTTAATCTGCATTCACGTTCTGGTGCGTTACCTTGCCCGCGCTTCCATGCGACGCTATAACTACTTCACCACCACAAACATCACAACGCCCAGATAGTGGCATACGCCTGAAAGACTTACCACATTGAGAGCAAACAAACTCTTCCCACCCGTCAAGTTTTTGCTCTTCACCTTTATCATCGTCTTTTTTTTCACTCTTGCCACCATTGTTGAATTCGACGTTTATCGTATGATTGAGCTTCCTCTTTTTCTTGTTTATTATGTCAAACATATTCACTTGACGCCCGTGCCCAAGGAGCTCCTCACGGCTTATACCCATTGATTCAAAGATGCGTTCTATTGGTGGGAGAAGCTGGTTATTAATATAGTAGTCTGAATCTATTGGCGTGTGATGACTTTTGATGTACTTTGGGTCTTCCGCACGTTTTGAGAGCATCTGGTTTCCCTTGACTATTACAAAACCTATGCGATCGCCCATTCTAGGAGCTTCTGTTGGATTCCGACGCGCCATCTTCTTCGCGAGCTCTATGTGGGGGAGCATACCATCATAACGTTCCGGAGACTTTGTGATTCCTTTAACTATGGTTAAATCGTCGACGTTAACTTTGCCCGCTTTTAATTCGTCAATAGTCTTACGGACTATGTCTATCGATTTCTTAACGTCACCTTTTTTGAGTATGATTTCGAGTATCTCGTTCATTACAGATGTAACCAATGAACACCAATCCCGACGGACGGTTTCTATGCCTTTCATGTCTATTTTGTCCTTCCAACCGCCGTCTGGCGTCTCGTCGAACTTCCATCCAGCATAACGCTTTTTCGTGAGTATGAGAAACGTCCGATAGAGTTTGTCAAAGTCGAGGACAAGGTATCCTGGGAGTTGATCGGAAACGTACTTTGCCATCTCTTTTGCAATCTTAGCCGCCTCATCCACGTTGTTTGTCTTCGTCTCTATGAAGACAGAATCTGTATCACCGTATATAACTTTAACCCCAAATTTGCTCTCCACAATTTTTTTCGTCTTTTGAATGTTCTCACGGCCGTACGATGTTATGGAATTCGCTATATCTATTTTGTAAAGTCGCGAGCGCACATATCCCATGTAGCCATAGAACGAGTTGGCCATTATTTTTATGGCAAGTTGTTTGGCGTTTAGAAGATCGTGTTTATTTTTGTTCTTTTCCTTCTTCATCGCACGCTTTATGGCAAATCTTGTCTCAAGGAGCTCACCAAGTATATGAGGAATGACCCCATTACGCACTTCTATGTCAACGAATTTCGAGCCTACGGGTGAGATATGATGCGAAAACTTTTCATATTTCTTATCGAGTATGAGTGTGGTGGGGCATATATTGAACGTTCTTATAAGCGATGGATACAGAGATTTGAAATCAAGGACAACTGTACACGTTTCTGCATGCAACCCTGTGACGGGCTCAAGAACTGTCGCTCCTTTGAGCTCTTTTTCTTTCTTCTCATTTTCTCGCCTGCGTGCTTCAACGTCCTTTGGTTTCGGCATCATTATGAAATTCCGCTTCTTGAATTCGTGCATGATTTTCGTCTCTATGCGAAGTGTCTGGCCAGCCATAGAATCCTGCAAGAGCACCCCAGAGAGTTTTGAGAGCTCAAAAAATTTGTCGAGTAACTTCTTCTCGAGAACTATGCGCAGTGCGAGCTCAGAGTCCTTTCGACAGTACTCAGCAAGTTTTGAGCGCTGCTGAGGTGTCCCATTCCAAAGATCGTTTATCTCGCTGTGCGCGACGTCCATTTTCTTGTCCCCTATAAGACCTTCCGCAACCGTGCTGAGGTCGTAGCGTATAAACTTCATATATGGGTCTCGTTTGATTATTACATAAGGATCCACAATAACACGACCCACTATTGTAACGTTTGTAGACGCCGCAAACTTCCTCGCGTACGCTTGCTTGTCTATCGTGCGCCCAAGGTAAGGAGCCACGCCGAAGTGCTTCATCCTCCCGATAACGAACGGAAGGTCGAAGTTCTCGATGTTGTAACCTGTGATTATGTCGGGGTCGTAGTCGTTTATGATGTCGAGGAACTTTTCAAGCATCTCTTTCTCATCGTTGAGGCCAATCGTGTCTCGGCCGCCAATCGGGCGTGCGGATAGAACAAGCGATTTTTTGCCTCGATACTCCGGAGAGAAATTGATTGATATTAAAATAATTTCGTTATTCACATAATCGTCTATTTTTTCATTCTTCATGAATGATTCTATGTCAAATGACAAGTACTTGAGTGGCGCGTTCTCTTGAACGTTTATTTTTTTTATGCTCTTTATTTCATATGTTGGAACTTTTGATATTGAGCTCTGCACCTGCTTTGCGTCCACGTCTATCCAATCCATGCCGTAAATGTCAAAGTCGATGAGGAACCTGTACTTGAAGAGTATGTCCGCCTCGAAGCACTTTATGCCGAACGACTCGAGCTTCTCGCGGAGCTCAGGCGTCTTCGAAGGTGTGGTTATCATGATTTTGAAGAATTCCGACGGTTCGGGCTGGAATCCCATGGATGGGAATGCCTTAACACTCTCTATAGAGCGCACTTCAGATGAGTACTCTTTTAAAATGGCCTTTATTTTTTCAACATCTCCTTTCGTGTAAAAATAAGGATAAAAATCACTATAAAAGAGGCAGACGCTGCCGCCATCTTTTTTCTTTCCGAATATCCTCACGATTGGTCTGTTGTTATTCATTATGTAATCAACATCAAGCACTTGCACACGCATTTTTACATCTCCTTCAATTCATTCCATTCACGTGTCTTTAAGTCCACAATCACCGGGCGTTCAACATCGAGCATAGAGCCACAGTTGATTATGGTTATTGACTTATAATTTTTAACGTTTGTCTGCCCATTGGACACGATTATATCCGGAATGACATCAAGTACGAGAAAGTCCTCGTTGAGTATGAGTGAGCTCTTTCCGAGATACCTCTTCTTGAGCATGTTCATGTTGAAATTCGTGACCATGAGTATGTTCACGCCGTTTATGTTTATCATGCTCGGGTTGGAGAGCGGCACACCAAAGTTTATCTTCAGCGGCAATGATGGATATGTTTTTACATCTTTGGCCCCAGGAACTATGAAAAATTTTTTATCGCTTGGAAGCATGGTTTTGAGTTTTTCTTTATCTCCTATATTTCCAACAATTATGCCATAATCGTAATTTCCCATAAGAACTTCATTCAACTCATCTATTTTGGATTGGGGAGCTTCATTGAGCTCCAAGTCCGAGAGGAGCAGCACGCGCCCCTCGCCTGTTGCCGGCGAGCGTAGTGGAACGTCGGGATAAACGACCTCATCGGCGTATATGACCTTTCCAGCAGCAACACCGCGCACGGCTATCATATCATCAAGTTCAACTGTACCTTTGTATATAACACCCACACTTCCAGTTATGTCTTCTATTTCAATCACACTTTTTCCATCCTTTTCTTTCACGTTTTTAACCATACCAAGCACTGCGACGCGCTCACGCTTATTGTTAATTTTGTTTATAGAGACGAATTCATTTCCAATGCGCTCTATGAATATTTTTTTCATCTTCTCATATTTTGAATTATAAAAACTTAGAAATGTCTCTGTTGTGAGCTCCTCTGGTATAAAAGTCAGGTT
>WALQ01000069.1 GCA_015522745.1 Candidatus Aenigmatarchaeota archaeon | reverse complement strand
ATTTTCAACATAGTACTTGCCATAGCCAAATAAATTTCAGAAATGTGTTATTTTTATTCTTCAACAGTATTGCGTCTAATTGAAAAATTCATTAATAAATTTAATATTAAATAAAGAAGCTTAGTTTCTTCTGTCTGAGCTCAGGGATTATGTGACTCTTCTCAAAAAATCCGCGGAATCCGTAATTTTCTCGCACGAATTTCATTGCCTCGCTCAACGATGAGAATTTTGCGTACTGTGCCAAGGACGCACGGACGCCGTCGCGTATCACCCACACACCCAGCGGAGCGAAATACCCCTTGTGAACAAGGCGCAGAACGGAGCACGCCGCCTGCTTCTTGATTCTTCTCAGATATTCAGTGACGGCGAGGCGCGCCGCGTAGTAAGCGCCTTCTATCTGATGCGCGTAATCCTTTCGCCCGTGATAGAGCTCATAATCCACGGACGGCTCGGCCCCCCACGATTCAATCATCTCAAACGACCAATGATGGGGGTAGAGAATCACGACGAATTCGTTTTCGAAGAACGTTCCGTGGAAAACGCGGAAATCGTTGAGCTCAGGAAAGTCCTTTATCGTTTCGATGTTTCTCTTTGACACGATGTCATCCGTGGCCGTTATGCTCCACCTTGTCGGGACGATTTTTTTCTTCTCCCCCAAGAGCCCTGCGGACAAGATTTCGGAAATCTTCTCAACGTCCGTCCTTTTCGCGAGCTCAATTACAGCATCGTGAGCGTTCAAGTCGTCATCGACGATTTTCTCGACGCTGCGGCGAATTCTTGGATTCTCAACAACCTTGAACCTTTCCATGTCCGCGCTGACTATTATTGGTCGCGTGAATTTGCTCAAGTTCAAGTGGAACTTCGGGGAGCTCCTCAGGAATATTTCAACGTCCACGGGGCGCTCGGACAGGGCGAGCTCTCTGAAATCCGGCGGGCGCTTGACGTTCGCTTTCTTCTTCGAGTTGATTATTTTTGCCCTTTCCATAAGCGCGGACATCACATCGTAAAACTGCCCAGGTTTCTCGACGCTGGAAAGCACTCCGGCGTTCACGTTCGGATAGCCGTAGTGCCCGACGAACACGCCTGCCGACGTCGATTGAAAGTCCTTGCCTATCTCGTGCCTCATCGAATTGATGAGCGCATACGACCTTTTGTAAATCTCGCGCTTGATGTCAAGGTTGTTCATGATTTCTATTTCGCCCGAAGATATTAAAAATATCAAAACAAAACATATACGATGCTGCGATTAAAACGAATAACAATGAGGGGGTTCAAGTCATTTGCCGACAAGATAACCATACCCTTCGAAAGCGGCTTCGTGTCCATAGCGGGGCCGAACGGATCTGGAAAATCGAACATCACAGATGCAGTGTCTTTTGTCCTCGGTATGACATCGGCTAAACAGATGAGGGCACAAAAACTCAAAAATCTCGTGTTCAATGGTGGTGAAAAGAGAAAACCTGCCGAGTACTGCGAGGTCTCGTTGTACTTGAACAATGAAGACAAACAGATACCGGATATGCCGGAAGAAATAAAGGTATCGCGAAAGATAACCAAGAACGGAACATCCATCTACAAATTAAACTCATCAACCGTCCCGAGAAGGAAGATAGAAGAGGTTCTCAAGGTCTTTGGAATTTCATCTGATGGTTACAACATAATCAAGCAGGGCGACATAACAAAAATAACAGAAATGAATTCTATTCAACGAAGGGAAATAATTGACGAAATTTCAGGAATAACCGACTTTACTGACAAAAAGGTGAAGGCAGAAGCGGAGCTCGAAAAAGTTACCACACGCGTCAACGAGATGTTTCTCGTCATCAGCGAAAAGGAAAAGCTCGTTGAGCGCCTCAAAAAAGAGCGCGACGCCGCGAAGAAGTACCTTGACTTGAGCGGTGATCTCAAGATAGCAAAGGCGTCACTCATTAAAAGGCAGATCGAAGAGGAAACAAAAAAGCTCGAAGAAGTGAAGAAAGCAATTGAGGAGAAGGACCGCACATTCAAGAAGTACGAGCAAAGCTTCAACGAAGTTGACAAGGAATATGAAGAACTCGAAAAAGGACTCTCGAAGATAAATAATGAAATACTTTCAAAGTCGAGGAACTTGAAGATAGACCTCGACATGGACAAGATACGAACCGAGATAATACGCACGCGGGACCGTATAGACTACAACAACCGCGAGATAGCCAACATAAATGAGCTCATGTCGCGCCTCTCTCACGGCCGGGACCAGAACATCGTATACTCAAAGCTCAAGGATGTCGAACCGGGTGTCTACGGGACTATATACTCGATCATAAACATCGACTCAAAGTACTCCGTCGCACTTGAAGTGGGTCTTGGAGAGCACAGGAACGACATAGTCGTAGACACGGACGGAATCGCGCTCCGCCTCATAAGGTACTTGAAGCAAAATAAAATCGGGCGCGCCCGATTCATACCGTTGAACAAAATACGCGGTCAGAAGAAAAAGAACATCTCCGGAGAAGGCGTTATTGGTCCGTTAATCGACCTTGTCAAGTTTGACCCCAAGTTTGAAAAGGCCATGGAATACGTTTTTGGCGACACACTCGTCGTTGACAGGATCGAAAACGCACGCAAGATAGACGGAGTCAGGATAGTCACGCTCGAAGGCGATTTGAAGGAGCGGAGCGGCGCCATGATAGGTGGATATCACAGACTCCGCGGGCGCTCATCGGAGCTCACAAACTATTCAAAGCGCATCAAGGAGCTCGAGAAGAAAAACGAGTCGTTAGAAGCGCACACAAAAGAGCTGGAGAAAAAGCTCACCGAGCTCGAGCAAAGCAAGAGCAAAGAATCGAGCATTGTAGTGGAGCTCGAGAAGAAAAAGAAGGAAATCGAGGAAAAGATGGAAAAACTCAAATCCGGTCGCAAAGAGACGTTCGACCTTAGGTTGAACATACAAACCGAGCTCAACAAGATGAAAATAAGCAAAGCGCGCATAGAAGTGTCTATAGACAACTTGAAACTCAAAATGGAAGAGTTCAAGGACGTCAAGAAATTCATGTCTCTTGACAAAGAAAAGCTCAAGAACAGAATCGAAGTGCTCGTAAAAGAAATCAACTCCCTCGGCCCCATAAACCTCAAAGCCATAGAAGAGTTCAAAAATATGAATGTAGAGTTTCTTGAACTGAAGAAAAGGTTGGAAAAGTTGCTTGAGGAACGTGACGCAATAAAGAAAACAGCAGATGAAATAGAACAAAAGAGAAAATCCAAATTCTTTTCCGTGTTCAATCAAGTACGAGAGAATTTCAATAGAATATATCATGACCTCACAGGCGGTGATGGTGATCTCATACTTGAAGAGCCGGACAACATCGATTCCGGACTCATAATTCAGGTTCAACCAAAAGGAAAACGTGTTCTTAATATAGACTCAATTTCCGGTGGGGAAAAATCAATAACGTCACTTGCATTCCTGTTTGCTGTGCAACAATACAGTCACTCACCATTTTACATATTTGATGAGATAGATGCAGCACTAGATAAGGAAAATACACTCAAAATAACGAGAATGATTAAGAAATACTCAAAGAACTTTCAGTTCATAGTCATATCACACAACGACATAATGGTATCACATGCGGATACTGTTTTCGGAGTCTCAATAAATAACGGAGTGTCAAAAATATTTTCAATAAGGATGCCAAGTGAGTAAAATGGATGCCAATAATGACAAGATAATAAACGAAATAATAATTTCATACGATTGGGAAGAAGTCCTCAATTACATAGTCTTCTCTGAAAACATGGATCCTCTTGACATAGACATAATACAACTCACAAATGCATTTATGAGTTATTTGCAGAAAATGAAAGATTTCGACTTTCGAATTCCGGGCCGTTTCATTCTCATAGCCGCTATTTTACTCAGGATGAAAATGGAGCTTCTTCTCGAGAAAGAGGAAAAGAAGGAGCGGAAGCACATTGAAGAGGCACCAAAAATAGACATATCAGACATAAAAATACTTGAACCGCCGATGTCAAGAAAGCCAACCAAAACACTTACTTTACATGATCTCGTAAGCTCATTGAAAAAAACAATGACATTCAAAGAGACGAAGTACGGGCGCAAAGTTATGATGAAGAGAAAAGTGGAAAATTTGATAAAAACGCCCAAAGAGACAATAGAAATGAAGATGAAAAAAATATACAGAAAACTTGTAACTCTCGGTGGCGATAAAATAAAATTCTCTGCGCTCGTAAATCCATGGACAAAAAATGAAATTGTTGACAAATTACTTCCGCTTCTTCACTTATTCAAAGCTGGGAAAGTTGCATGCGATCAGTCGGAAATGTTTGGCGAGATATACATCTCAATAAAAGAAATATAAAACTTGTGAGCGTAATTCTTTCATGACATCAAAGAGTTACAAGATTGCGCTCCTCGAAGCGACGTTGTTCATAACGTCGAAACCACTCAGCGTAGAGGAGATATCGAAAATAACGGGCTCGAAAAAAGAGGTGGTCGAGGAGCTCATCGAGGAGCTCAAGAAAAAGTACTCTTCAGACGAGCACGGCATCATGATTTCCGAGCTCGGTGGGTACAAAATGTCTGTCAAACCTGAGTTCGTGACGAAAGTTCGCCGCCTAACACCACACTCAGATTTATCGCGTGGACTTCTTAAGGTACTTTCAATAATCGCATATTATCAACCAATCAAACAATCGGACATAGTGAAAGTCATAGGAAACAGAACATACAGCTATACAAAGGAGTTGGAGAAGAGAGGCCTTATATCTTCAAAAAAGATATCAAGAACAAAAATATTCTCAACAACAAAGTTGTTTGAAGAGTACTTTGGAGTAGACGTGGGTCATGTAAAGGAAATAGCAAAAACTGTGGTGAATGGCAATGATGAGGAAACAGATGAATAGCGCCGACATTTACTTCTTCCTCAGGGAGAATGATTTGAATGGAGCAAAGATTGAGAAATTATACCATAAAAAAGGAGAGGTGATTCTTCGTCTCTACAAAAACAAGAAATTCATCCTTCGTATAAACAAAAAATTCATGTCTACAATGAATAATTTTTCTTCTGAAGATACGGATACATTTACAATGACTATGAGAAAGTACATATACGGACATGTGAATGTGAAACAGTATGAATTCGACCGCATAATTGAAATAGTCGACCACGGAACTTTGATATGCGAAATGTTCCGAAATGGAAATTTCATAATCCTGGATGAAAACAGAAAAATAATACTTCCTGAAGAAGTTCAGAAATGGAAAGGCAGGGTTATAAAATCGTCCGAATATTATAAGTATCCTCCGAGCGTTAATATATTAAATAAAAATATGTTTATGAGTGAATTTAAAAAGAGTGATAAAAGTATTGCGTCATTCCTCGGAATGCATGGTTTCGGAATTTATGGAGAAGAGATATGTAAAAATGCTGGTATCGAAAAATCTATCATTTGCAAAAATGCTGACGCAGAAAAAATTTATAATGAGATGATTTCATTCTTAGACCGACCATTAAAACCAAATGTAATTTACAAAGATGGAACGTTAATAGATTTTTCACCTACCGAACTCTCTATATATGAAGAGTATGAGAAAAAATACTTCAAATCATTCTCTGACGCACTCAATGAATTTTTCAAAGAGACAGAAAAAAACGTAGATACAATTAAAAAAATCCGTGGTGAAAAGCTTAAGAAGTATGAGGAATTGGAACGAGAGCTCCTCGATACAGCTGTTTTCATACAGGAGAATATCGACTACATCGAATTTTTCATAAAATCATTGGGAGGGAAAGTTAAAGGAATGAAAAAAATAAAAATCAACGTCAATGGAAGGAACATAACAATAGATCCATCAAAATCTCTTATGAAAAATGTTTCAAATTACTATGAACGTGCAAAAGAAATAAAAAACAAGATAGAAAAAATAAAATCATTCCGAGTGAAGAAAAATTCAGAGAACTTTGACGCCGCTCCAGACGGAGAAAGTGAAATGTTCAGGACTTTCACAACATCCGATGGGTTCAAAGTCAT
>WALQ01000068.1 GCA_015522745.1 Candidatus Aenigmatarchaeota archaeon | reverse complement strand
GATATTATAAGAGGGAACGAGGTGATTTTTCGTGAGAAAAGGACAAGCAGCAATGGAGTTCCTCATGACGTATGGATGGGCCATTCTCATCGCCCTGATCGCTGTGGGAGCTCTGTATTATATGAATGTGAAACCAAAGAACATAGTGCAAGAAAGCTGTATCATAGGGTCAAACCCATGTGATGCCACGTTGACAAAAGCTGGCGCATTGAACATCGTTTACACAAACGGACTTGGAAAGTCCATAAACATCACAGATGTCAATGTGACTGGAGATGCAACCTGTTCTGACGCAACACCACATGTTGTGGCAAGCGGTGAAAAGATAACATTGAGTCTCAGCGGATGCACACCGAACAAACCAGCTGGAGACATAGCAAGTCTCAATGTGGCGATGCAGTATAAAGATATGGAATCTGGATTGACGCATCCTTTAAGCGGTCAAGTAACCGTAAAGATCCAGTAAACCAATTTCTTTTTCTCTTTTTTTTCTTACATCGGTATTATGGTTGAGAAGAACGAAGAGAGCATCTTTATTGAAACTAAGAATACAATGACGCTTATTGGAAGAAGATAAACCATTACGCTCGGCGTTTCTTTTATTGATCCTTTCTTTATTGATGAAATTAACATTGACGAGAAGATGCTTGACACTGATAACCATATGACTGCGAACAGTTTGAATTGCGAAGATGTTACAGGCGGAGCTCTGAAAGATATTGGAGATACGGTTGACATGGATGCTGGTAGAACAACATGAGCTGAAATATTTTCCATCACTGTGAGAAGTTGATAGCCAAGCGCAAAGAGAAACGGAGCCGATACTCCAACGGCAAATGTTATAAATATGACGTATGTCGTGACGTTCGCAGAAATCTCTTTCTGAATTGTATGCATTCCTCGTATGTTTTCAGAAAGCTTGTCCAATAGGTCGGCCATTTCTCCACCGGATTTCAATCCCTCAATGATTAGCTTCACGGCCCTTTTTATAAGTACAGAGTCAAACTTTTCTCCAAATTCTTCCAATGCTTTGGAGAAGTCTTCGCCACTCAGAACTTTTTTCGCTATGGTTTCCATTTCATCAGCAAGAGCTCCGAAGTTTGATCTTATTGAAAACCAGAACGCCCTGTCTATGCTCATTCCTGCTCTTATGTTAGACGATGATAATTGAAGAAAATCTGGGAGTGTGAGTTCTATCTCTTTCGTCTTCTTGTAAGTCAGGAAATTGAAAAACACGTACACAAGTATCCACGTAAAGATAAACACAAGAGCTGTGGTTATTAATGGATAAACAGTTGTTATGAAGAACGTGAGAATTGATATAGAACTTATTATGAAAAGAACGAGTCCCAAGAACTCATCCACATTCATTTTGCTGTCTATTATACGGAGGTCTTGGTTAAACAACTTTTTTATGAATTTTGGGATTACACGACTTATAAGTTTATAATTTGGTTTCACTCGCTCACCACAGGCCTCGTTGATTTTACAAATGAGATAAACATAAGTTGTATGAATGACAATAAGACACCTATTATAATGAGTGTTTTGAAATTAAATGGAATTGGAAAAAACGAAGAAAATATGATTGCCATGGCAATGCCAAGTGATGGGAGAATGACTGCAAGGACCATGTAAAACATGGCAATTGGATTTATCTTTTTACCGTAATTCCTTATCTCTATGAGTTGCTCCTCGGAGAGTTGGTCTATGACAGATGTCAATGATGACGATATATCGGTTCCGGTTCGAAGAGAGTTGAGAATTTGCCATAATACTCTTTTCATATTTCTCGATGGGGTTTTATTCGCCCTCTCGTGTGTTGCATCTTCAAGTGATTTTCCAAGTTCAACGTCTCTTATTATCTTTTTTATTTCCGCACTTGCAGCCCCATAACCGTTTGACACGCTTGCAAGGGCGTTGTAAATTGGTATGCCCGAACTCATTGCTATGACCATATGACGTCCCATAAATATGAGATTTTTATCTATTTCTTTCGCAAGTTTCATCATCCGAACATACGGATACTTGCTCATGTAAAGGAAAAGAAAAACAAAAATTATTGGAAACGATATCGCTGGTACGAGAAGTGATTTTCCATTCTTCAAAAGAATGAGTCCGATGAAGAACATAATAGAAAATGACATGTAAATTGATGATAGAAATATTTTTTTAATAAAATGTTCGGGAGATTCTTTGATATCGACAACAG
>WALQ01000067.1 GCA_015522745.1 Candidatus Aenigmatarchaeota archaeon | reverse complement strand
TTGCAATTGACCTGTCGTGAGTTACAAGCACAATAGTTTTTCCTTCTTTATTAAGATCATCAAATATTTTCATTATTTCCTTCCCAGAATTTGAATCGAGATTTCCCGTTGGTTCATCTGCAAGTATGATTTCTGGGTTATTGGCAAGGGCACGAGCTATGGCAACTCTCTGTCTCTGACCTCCTGACAGTTGATTTGGTTTATGATTCTCACGGCCGGATAATCCAACCATTTGTAATATTTTTTTTGCACGTTCGTATTTATCTTTGATTTTCACAAAGTTCATGGGAATTATGACGTTTTCTATTGCCGTTAGTCTTGGAAATAGGTTGAATGTCTGAAAAACAAAGCCAATCTCATAAGCCCGTATATGTGAAAGTTGATCTTCGTCTAATTTTTCGACTAGTTTTCTATTTATGCGAACTCGTCCTTTTGTTGGAACATCAAGGCATCCGATAATGTGCATGAGCGTTGACTTTCCGGAGCCACTTGGCCCCATTATCGATACGAATTCTCCTCTTTTTATGGTCAACGAAACGTTGCTGAGCGCAATAACTTTTCCTGTGCCCATTCCGTATACTTTATACACGTTTGAAAGTTCAATTATATTTCTCATTTTTGAGGGCCTCTTTTATTTCCTTTGTTGAGGATTTGATGATTTTTTCCACTCTTTTCATAGTTTTTTTATCGTGCTTTCCTATTATCGCCTTCATCACGACCTTTTGAAGCTCCTTGACGTACGGAGACACGACAAAGTTCGCTTCACCCGATAACATCATTTGAATTGTTTTTACATCCATGTCCCATAGGAATCCGAAGGTTTCTATATTTTTCAGTATGCGCTTCTTGATTTTACTTTTTATCGAATCCATATTGACAAGTATGTCCCTTCCCTTTTTTGTTATATTGTAAATGTTTCTCCGTCCACTTTTCTTTGATGTTATCAAGCCAAGTTTCTCCATTTTGGACAGCATCGGAAACAGAGCTCCGTATGATGGCGACCAATTGACCTTTTTCATTATTTCTTTTCGTATTCCATAGCCGCTGTTCTCTCCTTCTGAAAGTATTTTAAGCACGACAAATTTTAACGAGCCACTCATGAAAACACCTATCTGATTAGATATATCTGAAAAGATATATAAATGTTTCTGAATCTGACTTATAGTCCGAATATCCTTGCAATTATCAGCACCGACCCGACAGAAAGCGGTATAACGACATTGTCATCGAGCGCCTGACCATTGAGGTCGACTATCACAGACTCACTAAGCGCCCCAACAACAGCCGCTATGAGCGCTTCGATAGGATTCACGAGCGTCAGCGAGGCCAAAAATGTGGCAGTGCCACCGATGAAGTGTCCCTCCAAGTACTTCTTATGCTTCGGGTCGAGAATATTCAGCGTTCTTCCGAATGACATCCCAAAAATCTTTGAGAGTGGGTCAAGAATCCCAAGCGCAATCATGGACACCATGGCGATATCGTGCGGAAACAACTTATAAGCTAGAAGCATGCCCGTGAGCAGAAACACAAGTCCACGCCCAGGAAATGTCTTCAAAATATCCGGTCGTTCGAGATTTTCGACGAATATGGAAAGAATTGGAATTTTTATCCTTTTGTAAATCATGCTTGTAGATATGGCGATGATCAATATTAAAAACAACTCGAAAGGTGTCATCCCGAACTCAACGAGAGCTATCAACGAAAGCGATAATAATATGTGGACAGCAGCGCGCCAAAATTCACGTTTTCGTTCATTCATCCTCATTCATCTCCAGGGCTGATATATGGGAGATGACGTAAAACAGTTGGTGCCTTGTGAACGATGAATAGTTTTTGTACCTCCCGCCAATGACGTCGAGCCCCTTGGAAGATATGTCATTCATTACAAGATCAACAATTTTCTTCATACTGCGACTTCCGTTCATATATTTCATAGCGTAGATTACTGCATCTGCAAGGGCATAAATTTGTGCACGTTCTACTATTACCTTATGAATATCTCCACGTAAATCAATGGTTATTCGTTTTCCGCCCTTTAAAATGATATCTTCTTTTCCTATGACCTTAGTCTTTTTTATGATCATGGGCTTTGGTTTTCTTGGAGATGGTCGTTCTATCGTAGTGTGCTGGATTGATTTTTTATAATTTAATTTATACGGTTCAAAATTTTTCATAAGAATTATTGTATCTGCGCGAGGGAGAAATTCTCCCAGAGCTCCAACAACGAGTATCGGAGTTATTCTGATGCTTGGAAATGTGTTTATTTTTTCTATCAATGGCGTTATGGGTTCTAGGTCTTCCGGAACTATTTTTTTCAGCTCGTTGCTCTTCACAAGCATGTTGACCGCAGAGTCGTCTTCGTCTATGAGTATACCATCGACGCAATCTTCTATGGCTTCAGAAATTGCTGCTGCTTGTGACGTCGATCCTGACGACGAGAGTGTGAAAAATCTTTTTGTGTTCGTTCCATTGGGAACGGATTTGACGAATTGCGAAATATCAACATTGTTTACAACGCGTCTATTTTCTTTATTTGTGAAAAATACCTCACCAGACGTTAGAACAAATTCCCTACCATCCCCAGGAATATGATTGTACACGCCATGTGCAATAGCATCTAAGAGCGTTGATTTTCCGTGATAATTTGCACCGGTTATTATTGTGAATTTTCCGAGCTCTATGCCCATACCAGCTATCGTTCCCCGATGTTTCGTCTCAAATGTTACTTCGAGTTCTTTTGGAGAACGAAATAGCTTCGCATTTTTCATAGGCTTTCTTGAATTTCCTTCCCTAGGAAGAATAGAGTCATTGGCAATGAACGCTATGTACTTTCCTCTCATCTGTTTCCTTACATACTCCTCGTCCTCTATGGTGTCCGCATAGAGTTTCAGCAGCTTTTTATCATCTTCTGAAAGAGACGGGTATTTTAATTTCTCAATGAATCCGACGAGATTTCTAAACATGTCTTTTGATGCACGACCGAGTATCTTTCTTCCATTTGCAGGTATATGATAGTCGAAGCGCAATTCCACACGATTTCCGACAACGCAATTTGTTCGTTCAAGAAAAACATTCGTTGGTGGATATATTTTCATCCATCGACCGTTAAATGAGCTCGCTTTTTGAGACAAAAAATGAGAAAGTGCTATTCGAAAGATTTTTTTCGAGTAAAATTTTTCAGGGTACCATTTTTTTGGAAAGCTTACGATAAACCTTCCAGCAGGAGCGAAAGGGTCTTTTGGAGATGTAAGAATTTCGAGTTCTATATCATCCTGTTTGTACTTTCCCACAATGTCTTCGCATGCTTTGTAATACTTTCCGTCTATTCTTCCAAGCGTGCGCATAAGTCTTTGCATATCATTCACCTCATCTTGAATTTCCCAAATCCGGGTATATTGACACCACGCTTGAATGAGCCGGGTTTGAGCTTTTTCATCATCTTTTTAGTTTGAGTATAATTTTTGATAAGATCTCTAACTTCTCTTTCAGACGTGCCTGAACCAGATGCAATTCTCTTGACGCGCAAATAATTTATCATATCTGGTTTCAACCGCTCTTCTTTCGTCATGGAATCCTTTATATATTTCCATCTTTTCATTTTCTTCTCCTGATCAGCAAGTTTGTCCTTTGGAATTTTTATTCCACGAAGACCCATCATATCGAGTATTTTTTCCATGGGCCCCATGCTTCTCACACTTTCCAACTGTGATATAAAATCATCAATTGTAAATCGCCCGGACATTATTTTTTCTGCACTTTTTTCATCAACATTTTCCTTTGCTTTTTCGAGCAATGATTGCAAGTCTCCAAAACCAAGTAAACGCGATACAAACCTTTTCGGATCGTATATCTCTATGTCCTTTATACGTTCGCCAATGGTAATGAACTTTATTTTCGCACCCGTTTCATTACATGCGGAAAGTGCTCCTCCTGCCTTGGCGGTGGAATCGGTTTTTGTAACTATGACACCTGTTATATCAAGTGACTTCTTGAATTCCGAAGCCTGTTTCTTAGCAGATTGCCCAATATCTGCCGGTATAACTAGATATATTTCATTTGGTTTTACTATGTCGCGAACGTGTTTTATCTCGTTTATGAGCTCATTGTCAAGTGCACTTCGTCCAGCAGTGTCTACAATAAGAACATCGTGTTTCGGAAACTCCTTTAAAGCGACATCAAGAATATCAACAACGTTCGTGCTTTTTTTGTCGACAAAATCGCAACCGACCTCTTTCGAGAGTTGCTTCAATTGTTCAAATGCTGCCGGTCTGTGAACATCACAAGGTGCAAGCAATGGTCTCAGCCCCCGTTTCTTATAAAAGTTTGCAAGCTTCGCGGCGGTTGATGTCTTGCCAGAACCAAACAAACCAACAAGAAGTATTTTTTGCCTGTCAAGGTTGATGCTCTGGCGTTCCCCGCCGAGTATATCTGTGATTTTGTCATAGAGAAGCTTTATTATGTGCTCTTTCATTGTTATTCCTTGGGGGGGCTTGCTGGCTTCTTTTCGTATGTCTTGAGATAGTTTGAACACCATCTCAACATCAACATCCGATGAAAGAAGTATGCGCTGGAGTTCGCTGATTATTTCATCAACTGCTTTTTTGTCGACTATGACCATTGATGATATTTTGTCTACGAGTTTCCTAAGGCCTCCTAGTGCCATTTCATCACCTTTCAAAATACGTATGAATAAAAACAATATAAATGAATGCCCTTTTAACAAATTTAAAACTGCGCATGAACTTAAAATCATGATATCCGTTGGGATAGACCTGGCTGGACTGTCAAAAAATCCAACAGGACTTGCATCTATGAATGGCAATGTAAAAACAGAGATCGTTCACAACGACAATGAAATAATTTCTTTTGTGAAATCTCATAAACCCGATATAGTGATTTTTGATGCTCCGTTATCGTTTCCAGCACGAGGATACTTCCGATCATGCGAAGTTGAGCTCAAAAATGAGGGTTATGAACCACTTTCTCCCATGTTTCGAGGCATGCGTCCGCTTGTAGAGCGTGCAATAAAACTTTCAATAGAATTACGAAACCATGGATTCAATGTGTTTGAGACGTCATCAGTCATAATAAGGAAAATACTTAGAGTAGACGATAAATTTATTCGAGAGCGTTATCCATATGCCACAAAAGATGAAATCGATGCTATATTATGTGCGCTTGTCGGAAAACTTCATCTTAAAAGAAAAACAAAATCATATGGAAAAGAGAATTTGTTACTCCCGAAAATTTAAGGTAAAATAAAAAGAAAGAAAAAAAGCTTACGCTGTCACAGTATCTATGCACACACCTGCAGCAACTGTTTGACCCATATCACGTATTGCAAATCTTGCAAGCTGTGGTATTTCCGTCTGTTTCTCTATTATTATTGGCTTTGTTGGTTTGACTTTGACTATTGCTGCATCCCCTGTCTTTATGAAATCAGGATGCTCCGCAAGTGCTGCACCAGTCTTTGGGTCTATTTTCTTTACGATTTCAGTTATTGTACAGGCAACCTGTGCTGTGTGTATGTGGAACACCGGTGTGTAACCTTTAGATATAACAGATGGGTGGTTCAAAACGATTATGTGTGCTGTAAATTCTTTCACCGGTTTTGCTGCGTCTTGTGGATGGCACGCAACATCACCACGCTTGATGTCCTTCTTTGAAACACCACGTACATTAAATCCAATGTTGTCACCGGGAACCGCCTGTTCTATCTGCTCATGATGCATTTCAATGGATTTTACTTCACCATTTCCACCCGATGGGACGAACACTATCTTGTCTCCTGGTTTGAGAGTTCCTGTTTCAACTCTTCCGACAGGAACAGTACCAACACCAGTGATGGAATAAACATCCTGTACTGGAATTCTCAACGGTTTGTCAATTGGTTTTGGCGGAACTTTAAAGTCGTCTAATGCCTCTACTATTGTTTTTCCTTTGTACCAAGGCATGTTCTCCGATTTCTTTACTACATTATCTCCTTTGTATCCAGATGTTGGAATGAATTCTATTTCATCCACTTTGTATCCTATTCCGGCCAAAAGTTTCTTCACCTGTTCAGTGACTTGCTCATATACTTTTTGGTCATAATTGACAGCATCCATTTTGTTTATTGCAACGATTATCTGGTTGACACCGAGTATTTTTGCTAGAAATGCATGCTCTTTTGTTTGTTCCTGTATTCCATCCTTTGCAGAAACAACGAGTATCGCACAGTCTGCCTGAGATGTACCGGTAATCATGTTCTTGATGAAGTCCCTGTGCCCCGGAGCGTCAATTATCGTGAAGTAATATTTCTTCGTCTCAAATCTCTGATGCATGATATCTATTGTAACACCACGCTCGCGCTCCTCTTTGAGTTTGTCCATGACGAATGCAAACTCAAACGTTTCTTTCTTGAGCTCCTTCGCAAGGTCTTTGAGCTTTCTCATAGTCTCCTCTCTTATGGAGCCCGTGTCGAACAAAATACGTCCGACTAGTGTAGATTTTCCATGATCTACATGACCTATAGTCACAAGATTCAAATGTTCTTTTTCTCTTGCCATAAATTGCACCTCCTTTTAAAATACAATACCAATAGTATTAAAGTAAAAATGTTTAAAAACTTAATTTTCAACAGGCTTTGGAATCTCTTCTGGAAGTCCCTTTCTCTTCCTTATGCCGAGTATTGTTTTCATCTGTATGTCCTTTGGTATCTTCTCGAACATTATGTCTATGAGTGAGAAGAATCCTTTTCCTCCTGTTATCGATTTGAGTCTTGATTCAAAACCAAACATCTCCGCCACTGGTATTTTTGCTTTGACTATTGATGCTCCCATATCAGATTGTACGTCAATGACCTGTCCACGCCTTCCCTGAACCTCTTTCATTACCGCTCCAATGAGCTCATCTGGTACGTCCACCCTTATGATTTGAAGTGGTTCGAGCAAAGTCGGATCGGCTTCGAGTATACCATTATTTATTGCTTGCTTTACAGCTGGTATGACTTGTGCTGGTCCTCTGTGTATAGCATCTTCATGTAAAGATGCGTCAATGAGTTTCACTTTTGTTTTGCTGCACATTTCATGTGCAAGTGGTCCATTCTTGACGACTTCCCTGAATGCCTGCATTATCATTTCATAAGTTTCATTTAGATATTGAACACCTTTTGTCGCGTCTATGAGGACATTACGTTCGTAGATGTCCATGACGCGCTTTGCTTCCTCTCTACTCATTCCATTTTCCATAAGTATGGGAACAAGATCCTTTATCTTTTTTACTTTCTCTTCAGGTATTTTGCCTTCAACTATTGCCTGATAAACCTCGTCTTCCAACGGTTCCACAGTAAAATAAAATATGTTGTGTTTATTTGGCGATTTTCCCGAAACCATGGGGCTTTTTTTCCTCACGGTTTCTCGATAGACAACAATTGGGTTTGAAGCTATTATGTCGATTCCACGCTCTTTGAGCGGACGTTCGACTTTTGCATCGAGATGGAGCTCACCCAATCCTGATATGAGATATTCTCCCGTCTCTTCATTTATCTTGATAACAAGTGTAGGATCTTCACGGCTAACCTGTCTCAAGAACTCTATCATTTTTGGAAGGTCTTTTGGGTTTTTTGCTTCAATTGACTTCGTCACGACCGGTTCGAACAAGTGTTTTATTGCCTCGAACGGCTCCATATCGTTGTCAGTGGAAGTAATTGTTTCTCCAGAAAATGCCTCCGTGAGACCAACAATGCCTATGACATTTCCAGATGGTATTTCTTCCATCTGTATACGCTGAGGTCCCTTGTAAACAGAAACTTGTTGTATGCGCTGTGTTTTGTGTTGACCAATGAGTTTTACTTCTTGCCCACGTTTGACCGTTCCTGAGAATATTCTTGTTGTTGCAACGAGCCCGGCATGCGGATCTGGGACAACTTTGGTAACTATCATTGCAAGCTTTCCATTTGGATTACATAAAACCATATCTTTACCGACATTTGAGTCGAGATCACCGTGCCATATTTTTTCTATCCTGTATTTCTGCGCTTCAATTGGACTTGGAAGATGACGTATGACCATGTCAAGAACGACGTGATGAAGTGGTGCCCGCTTGGCGAGCTCCTTGTCTTTTCCTTGAGCAGTGTAATCTATGATATCCTTGAATGTTATTCCGGTCTTCTTCATGAATGGTATGGATATGGCCCAATTCCTGTACGCTGAACCGAATGCAACCGTACCATTTTCGACGTTTACAAGCCATTCCGACGCGAATTTTTTATCGGCGTATTTTAATATAAGTTTATTTACGGAATTGATTATTTTCACAAATCTTTCTTGCATCTGCTCTGGTGTCAATTGGAGTTCCTTGACAAGCCTGTCAACTTTGTTTATGAAAAGAACTGGTTTGACGCGCTCACGGAGTGCCTGTCTTATGACCGTTTCGGTTTGGGGCATGACACCTTCAACAGCACAACAAACTATTATTGTACCATCTACTGCACGCATAGCTCGTGTGACATCACCACCAAAGTCGACATGGCCGGGGGTATCGATAAGATTGATGAGATAGTCCTCCTGGTTTTCAAACTCATGTATCATGGACACATTTGAAGAGAAAATGGTAATACCGCGCTCTTGCTCCTGCTCGTCGAAGTCCGTCCACAGTGTCTTTCCTGCAAGGTCTTCTGAAAGCATGCCTGCTCCTGCAAGAAGGTTGTCGGTGAGCGTCGTCTTTCCATGATCAATGTGCGCCGCTATGTCTATATTTCGTATTCTCTTTGGGTCGTGCATAATCTCTTTAATTGTAGAAACTATATCTTTCTTTGCCATATCTTTCACCTTTACCTCGAGCTCGCGGCTTCTCTCTCTATGCGTTCTTTCTCGCGTATAGCCACGGATTCATTTGAATTGTTGTAAGCGTTTATGATCTCGTTGGCAAGGGCTTCGTGAATGCGGATCTTTTTCCCATATGCCTTCTGATAAGCACCTTGACATATGTACCTAAGCGCCTTGTCTATCCTCCTCTGTGGTGAAGTTATCACTGCCTTCCTTGCAATTATTCCTCCCATTTGATAACTCATCGTCTCCTCATGTATGGCAGCATTCTCTATCGCGCGCACAAAAACTTCTACAGGGTTTTTGTTGAGTTTTTTCTCTATTATTCCAAAGGCCATTTCAACAACTTTCAAAGTGTTTTCGTGTGCTGCGGGAAGATCACCAGAACTTATCTTGTGCTTTTTTCCCCAGTGCCCTGGAATCGAGAGATGATTTACTAAACGCTCGACAATGTTCATCTTCGATTTGTGAAACTGCTTCTTTTGATTTCGTCCGGCAGACCGTGGTATCATGAATGGAGTTACATTCAGATATCTTTCAAGACCTTTGTCGTTAACTTTAATATCCGTGTCCCACCGACCAAACAATTTTATTATACTCTTATCCATATTTCATCACCTTGATGCTCTCTGTTTCTTTCCAGTTCTGAGCTCTTCGAGAGCTATTCCATTGACTTTTACAACTCTCCACTTGACTCCCCACATGGAACCAACTGCTCCACCTTGAGAACCACCAACACCTTCGACAACGACTTCGTCGTGTTCATTCACGAACTTTATAGCTTTGTCTCGTGGAAGAACGGCGGTAATTTGTTTTCCATTCTTTATGAGTCTTATTCTCACAGCTTTTATGAGCCCAGAGTGAGGCTGTTTTTGCTCTATCTGACGTTTCTCGAGAACTATACCACGAGCTTGAGGTGATCCTTCCAATGGATCCGATTTCTCGCGTAAATTGAGCTTTCTTATGCGGTACTTTGTCTCTTTCCATCTTGCTTTTTTTCTTCTTTTCTTTAACCTTCTTGCTGAAAATTCACCAGGCATTCATATCACCTAACTTTTAATTCGTCAATATCGAAAAATCTTTTCAATATTTTTCTTTTAATCTTTATATTCTTGCCATTAGCACCTATGGCAAGAGCTTTCTTATCATTGTCAATTGAAACGGAGACTTTTTTTCCGTCAATATCAATTGATTTTGCTTCTGGAAATAAAACCTTCAAGAATTTTTGAAGGTCATCAACAAAGCCGAATATGTAGATATTCTTCTTTAGCAATGTTTTTAAATTCTTTATGTTGTATCCATTTTTCCCAATTGCCTTTCCAATGTCTTCGAGAGGAACGACAAAATTCAAAACATCTTCCTCATCGATACAATCTATCGGTGATACTCCTGTAACATTTTGAAATAAACTTATCTTTTCCAATGCGTCCTGATCAAGAGTTATTTTCATTTCTTACACCAACCACGGCAATTGGAAATGCTCGTCCAAGATATGTACCGAGCCCCTCTTCGTCACCATCAAATATTTTTTTTTCAATGTTTGCATTTTCGAATTTTTCCACTATGCTTTTAGGGCAGTTTGACGCAAATATGATTTTTTTAACTTCTCCACTCTTTAAACTATTCAAAACTTCTTTGACACCAATTACATATTCTTTTGTCTTCACCATATTATCACCACTCCATTAAAATAATGGAAAACATATTTAAATTTATTTTTTCTTTTGCTTTCTAATTTTTTCGATGTCCACCCCGAGTTCAACAACACCGGTTCCGACTGGCGACACGTTCCCTATCATCACATTTTCTACTATACTTTCCAATGGATCAATCTCACCACGAAATGCTGCACGCGTTAAGTGTTTTATCGTTTCTTCGAAGTTTGCTCTTGCGAGAACAGATCCTTTCGAGCCAGAGACTCCATATCTTCCAACAGATTTTATCTTTCCATCGGCTGTCATTGTGTCTGCGGCCATTAAAATGTGGCGAACGTCAACGTCCAATCCTTGCTTGTCCAGTGTATTCTTTGCTTCCATTGCTATGACATTTCTTGCAGCTTCTATGCCAAAAACTTTTTCAACTTCGTATATATCATTTGTGTAAACTCTCGTGTGGTCAATTTTGTCATATTCAACAATCTTTTTTAGGTTCGAACCGTAAGTTTCTATTACCCAATTGTCGTTCTCGTCTTGGAACACTCCAGCCTCTTCAATGCCCTTTATTCCACCAACATTTATATCGAGTATTTTGAGTTTGATCTCCCTAAGATCTTTGATTCCATTCTTCTCAGGTATGACATAAATTGTATGGCCGTGCGTTTCAACTTCTATTCTTTTTATCTTTTTTTCTAGAAGTGTTTTAATCTGTTCGGAGTCATACTTGTCTTTCAGATGCAATTCAATACGTAGGTCGAGTAGATCGATTGCAGATTTTTCTATTATGTCAGATACTTTTTTCTCAACTATTTCACTTGCAATTTCGAGTGCGCTTTCCCTATTGTTGTACTCTTTCTTTGGATATATTCTCATCTTTCTCTCGAACGTTTTTCTGGCATCAAACACTTCTATGAGCCTTGGCAAACCGAGTGTGACTTTTGACAGACGCCCAACTGTAGATGCCATGGTATAGGAACGCATGGTCATCTGTGTTGCGGGTTCTGATATACTTTGCGCAGCAATAACCCCCACAGCTTCACCAGGTTCATATCTACTTCTTTGTATGAATTTAGCGTATTCCTTCAATAGTCGGTCGCGCTCACCTTCATTTATTCCTTTATCCTTACAATATTTATCGAATCTTTCCATAAGTGCGTCAGGTATTTCAACACCATTTATCTCAATCATCATTCTCACCTTCAATATTTTCACGAACGAGATTCAAATCTATTTCACCGTGATTTATTTTCGACGGATCTAATGAGTCAGACCCTGGCATAAATTGAATTATAACACCACGATTATCGCGTACCGTTCCATCGTATTCAACACGAAGATCCTGCAACGCGCTTACCAGACGACGTTCCATGTAACCAGAGTGCCTTGTTTGAAGTGATTTGTCCATGAGGTTCTCTCGGGAGTTTATGGCGTCAAAGAAGAATTCAATTGCGTTCAATCCGTGCCTGTAATTACCTTCCACGAATCCGCGCGCCTTCAATCCAAGGTCTCCGCGTTTGAAATGGGATGTCGTGCGTCCGGTGTACCCGCGGTTTATACGCTCACCTTCGAGCGACTCCTGACCGACGATTGCCGCCGTTTGCGACAAGTTGACATAACTTCCGCGAGCTCCGGTCTTTGCCATTATGACTGCACTGCTTTTATCATTCACAGAGTTCTTTATGACTTTTCCCGTTTGGTCTGAGACCTTGGATGCGATTTGTTGCATGTACATCTCAAGAGTTTTCTCCTGCGTCATTCCGGAGAGTTTTTCCATCCTTCCGTTATTGTAATTCTCAACGAGTTTTTCCGCCTCTCGTTCAAATTTCTTTTTGGTATCTTTTATCTTCTTCTCTCCGTCATCTGAAATATCAAAATCGCTTATCGATATGGTAAATCCACGAAGTGAAAGAACTCCGAGTGCAAGTTTTGAGAGCTCATCCATGAATTGACGAGCGCGCGCATGGCCGTACTTCATATCTATCTTGTTAAGAAGTTTTCCTTTTCTTTCACCAAGTGCTGCTTCATCGATTATTCCATGGAGCAGTTTTCCATTCTTTATAACGACATAACTATCGTACGGACATTTGTCCTTGAGACATGTATCGCATCCAACACAGTAAGACGATACGAACTCCATGTTAAGATCATCTGGAAGGATCAAACTGAATAACTCTTTTCCGACCATTTCATGTCCAGGTGATTTCTTTCCGATGAGATTCAACAGGTACGCAACTTCCTCCTTGGAGAACTTTGCGCCCTCTCGTGTGAGGAAGTAGCATCCGCTTATATGGTCGTGCTTGAAAGCTATTACTGGAAGACCATACCTCGGAGAGCGTATGTTATTTTCAACGAGCATTAACTTCTCTGCCTCTATGCGCGCTTCTTCTGTTTGCGGAACGTGCAAGTTCATTTCATCTCCATCGAAATCGGCATTGTAAGGAATGGTCTCACATAGGTTGAGTCGAAATGTCCTGTAAGGCATTATTTTTGCCTTGTGCGCCATTATGGACATCCTGTGCAAAGACGGCTGTCTGTTGAAAAGAACTATATCCCCGTCTTTGAGATGGCGTTCTACTATGTATCCAGGTGTAATTTCTTTTGCTATTTCCTCTTTGTTCAAATCCATGACACGTTTTCTCATCCCATCTGGACGGACGACGTAGTTTGCTCCATTGAGCACATCTGGTCCATTTAAAACGATTTTTCTCATTTCATCTATGTTTTTCTCGGTGACATGATCTGGTACTGTGAGTGTTTTTGCTATGACTTCCGGAATGCCAACTTCATTTACGGATATCATCGTGTCTGGTGAGATGACCGTTCGTGCGCTGAAGTTGACACGTTTACCTGTGAGGTTTCCACGAAAACGTCCTTCCTTCTTTGTTAAACGCTGTGCAAGCGTTCTTAATGCCCGACCTGACCTGTGGCGCGCAGGCGGAAGATTTGATATCTCATTATCAAAATACGTCGATACGTGATACTGCAAGAGCTGCCAAATATCATCAATTATGAAATCCGGCGCACCGAGCTCAATATTCTTTTTAAGTCTGTCATTTATTCTCACAATGTCTATGAGTTTGTGTGTGAGGTCATCCTCTGAACGTTCCCCAGTTTCGAGAACGATTGATGGACGAACGGTAACAGGTGGTATTGGGAGCACAGTGAGAATCATATACTCGGGACGCGTTGAAATTCCAAGAACTGGAAGGTCGCTGTCGGGTATTTTTTCGAGTCGTTCCCTTATTTGCTCCGGATTAAGATCCTTTCCATCCTCATAGAATATTGTTGGTTTCTGAAATTTTATTTCAGTGGCCTTCGCTCCACAGTGCGGGCATGTCTTAGGTGCCGATTTGTAAAGCTTGTTGAGCATTGGCTTTTTCTTTGCTATATTTTCATCGGACGTCATAACGCGCCCACAAACAGGGCAAGTAACTTTGAGTATCTGGTATATTTTTTTCGCAAATAATGGGTGTATAACCGGTTTCGTGAGCTCAAGATATCCGAAATGTCCAGGGCATGTTCCCATTTTCCCTCCACACGTCTTGCACCGAAGTCCTGGGTCGATAACGCCGAGGCGCAAGTCCATGAGACCGCCATCTATGGGATAACCATCTGGATCATAGAGTTCCGGCTTTTCTATTTTCACGGCCGCCATCTTCTTTATCATGTAAGGCGACATGATTTCAAATTTTATTGAGTCAACTTTTCCAACTTCCATAATCACACCTCTAATCCTTGACGTTTATCCTCGGGTATATGCCCATGGACTTGAGCTCGTCCAGCATCAACTTGAACGCGTAAGAAATTTCAACATATTTTACTTTAGAATCTTTGCATACCGGGCAGTAGACCTTTCCTTTAACCTTGTCTTCAAGCGCTGGGAGACCGCAATCAACACATATTGGTATCTTGGTCAGATCTGATGAAAAGCGTTCGTGAAGGAGAAGCGCCGTTCCATGCGCTATGAGACAGTCTTTTTCCATTTCTCCTAATCTGAGACCACCTTCTTTGGCACGTCCTTCCGTTGGCTGTCTCGTGAGCAAAGTTATAGGACCGCGTGCACGAGCATGTATCTTGTTAGCAACCATATGATGAAGCTTTTGATAGAATATTGGACCTATCATTATACGAGCTTTGTACATTTCTCCTGTCTCGCCGTTGTACATGAGTTCCTTTCCATCGTCTCGGAAACCATTCTCACGCAAGAGTTTTCTCATCTCATCTTCTTTCATTCCGGTGAACGCAGTTGCATCTATTGAGCGTCCGGTAATTGCACCGAGCTTTGCTGAAATTATCTCGAGCAATTGTCCAACCGTAAGTCTTGAAGGTATTCCATGAGGATTGACTATGACATCGGGAATGATTCCATTTGCCGTGAACGGCATGTCCTCTTCCGGAACTATGAGTCCAACAACACCTTTCTGTCCGTGTCGCGTTGCGAACTTGTCACCAAGCTCCGGAAGCCGGAGATCAC
This sequence comes from Candidatus Aenigmatarchaeota archaeon, assembly GCA_015522745.1. Taxonomy (GTDB): domain Archaea; phylum Aenigmatarchaeota; class Aenigmatarchaeia; order GW2011-AR5; family WALA01; genus WALA01. The sequence goes on along the minus strand of WALQ01000067.1, from coordinate 7,616 downwards.
GGACAACAACTTTGACGAGCTTGTCTCCATCTTTGTTTTTCGTTATTATAACTTTGTCGACTATTCCATGTTCACTTTCTCGTACGGTTTCTGATGAATCACGCTTGTTTTCAGCTTCCATCATGAAACTTTCCGCCGGACCAAAGAAACGCAATGGCGAGACTTTTCCAATGAGTATGTCGCCGCCTTCAACGGGTGTTTCCGGATTAATTATTCCATCTTCACCCAAATTCGCATACGCTTCTTCTGTTTTGTATCCTTTGACAGACTTATCAGGTATATGTATTTCGTCCTTTTCGATTCCCCAATATCTTTTCTCTTCCGTGCTGTACGTTCGGAAAAACATCGAACGGGCGAACCCACGGTCTATGGATGCCTTGTTTATTATTATGGCATCTTCCATGTTGAAGCCTTTATAACTCATTATAGCAATGACTATGTTTTGCCCCTGGGGATGACGTTTCAAATTGACGAAATCTGTCATTGCTGTTCTTACAAGTGGAATTTGTGGATACATCAAGAGATTTGCCTTTGTATCCGTTCTAAGATGAAAGTTCAGTGCGTACAATCCCAACGATTGACCGTGCATTTTTGCCCCGAAATTTACACGGTCTCCACGATTGTACTCTGGAAATGGAACGAGAGATGCAGCAACACCAAGAATAATTGATGGGTGTAGCTCAACGTGAGTGTGCTCAGGCGTGATGTCCTTTTCCATCAGTGCAACATAGAGATTCTCTTCCTCCTCTGCGTCAACATATTCTATTATCCCATTCTTTATCAGGTCGCTCCACTTCGTTTCACCGTTTTGAAGTTTATCAATAACGTTTTTTGTCAACCTTGATTTTCCATTTTCAACTATTATGAGTGGTCTTAGCACGCGTCCGGAATCTGCATTGACAAATATTTGATTGTATTCATCGTAGTACCCTATAGTTATTTGAGGATCGAACTTTCCCTTTCTCCTCTCGGATTTGAATTTTTTCGTAAGCTCAGCAACGCGCTTCACACGCCCAATGAGCTCGCCGTTGAAGTAGAGCATTGAACCTTCGTTTTCCTCGGTAACGTACTGAGAGAGAAGTGACTTCACATACTCAACATCCTTTTTTGGCGACGTTTTTGATATTACTGCCATATGTGCAAGGTATTTTCTGAGCCCTATGTTAACCCCTTCAGGCGTCTCCTCGGCACAAAGGCGACCCCATTGAGTTGGATGAAGAGCACGCGCTTCAAAATGCTCTTGGCTTGGAGACAATGGAGAAAGTACGTTCCTTAGGTGTGATATCATTCTTATGTAGTTCGTGCGCTCGAGTCTTTGACAGACACCAGTACGGCCACCAATCCACTGACCCGTTGCCATGTGCGACTTTATCCTCTTCGTCAAGTAATTTGATTCAACTATTGAGCGAAGACTTGGCATTTTTCCTTTCTTTGAAATCTTTTGATATGTGTACTTGATTCTTGCTATAAGTCCGTATCTTCCGAGGAAAAGCGAGCGGAAGAGTATTTCCAGGAAATCGCCAGCAAGTTTTATTCTCTTATTTGCGTAGTGGTCCAAATCCTGCGGGGCAATTTTTCCCATGGAAAGTTTGAGAAGCTTTTCAACAACATTGGCGATGTAAAGGGCTTTTTTCTTTCTTGAAGAACGAGTTTGACCAAGATGAGGAAGAAGGTATTTGTCGATCATATCTGAAAGGCGTTTGTCGCCATTCTCGTCTCCCATATGAAGGAGTTTTTTCAGATAATTCTTTGCCTGCTGTTGTGTTGAGACGTCAAATTCATAAATATTGAAGTATATTTCTTCCATTTCATCGTTATTTGTAGTTATGCTCATCACAACGTCCTTATCAGTCTCAAGTCCAAGTGCTCGTAACAGAACGACGACAGGAACCTTTTTTGCATTTGCAAATGATATGTAGTATATTCCTTTCTTTCTTTCAATGACGTGTTTTTGAATGTATCCATTGATCTCGGAATTTATGCGCGCTGTCTCCATACCGCTTCGAATTTCGATGATTGGACGGTTGGACACGATTTCTTCAACCATAACTATGACACGTTCCGTTCCATCCACGATAAAGTATCCTCCAGGGTCGTCTGGATCTTCACCCATTTCGATAAGTTTCTCGCGGCTCTTATTGCTAAGCATACATCTGTTCGACTTAACCATAATTGGGAGGTCACATATCTTCACGCGTATTACATCCTGTTCGACATCGTTTATAATAGGTATCATCTCAAGAAATACGGGCGCGGCATATGTGAGATTCCTCGATAGCGCTTCAAATGGAGTTAGAGATGTATTAATCGAGCCGTCGGATTCTTCGACACTCGGAATGCCTACACGTATTCGTCCGAGTTTTATTTTGAAGTTTGATATTCCCTCACTCTCGAGCTCTATCTCTCCAATCTCATCTATGACCTTTTGAATACGATAATCCACGAACTCGTTAAACGATTCTATCTGATGACTAACAAATCCATTCTCATTTTTGAATGCACTAAGCAGAACTCCATAATTTTTTTCCATACATATCACCCTTTTATGACGACCCTATAATATAGGGTATGCCCAATCTCCATTTCGTTTCTCGTGATCTTTATCACATCCCCAACTTTTGCGCCTATCACCTTGACAACAGGGTCGGAGCTCAGTATTTTTGGTAATTGTTTCAAGCTTATTTTGTACTTATTCAGAAGAGCGACCTTTTCTTCCTCTGATATGATTTCGTGCTTCGGAACGAGAAAATTTTCCATTATGCTTGACATCTAAATACACCTCTAATTATGTGGGTCTGACGGGATTCGAACCCGCGACTCCCGGCTTAAAAGGCCGGTGCTCTAACCAAGCTGAGCTACAGACCCTCAACGCTTCGGCCGGGATTTGAACCCGGGTCAAGGCCTCGACAGGGCCTTATGCTAGGCCACTACACTACCGAAGCATATGTATGACTACTAATTATGAGTTATGAGAATAGTTGAGAAAGTATATAAATACGTCTGAAATAGATTTTTTGGGAGCGCGCCAATCATTAAAACCCTCCAAATAATTATGAAGTGTTAGCAGCATTGTCAACTTCCCACCCGAAGGCAGTACAATCAACAACGCAAAGGGCTTAACTTCCGAGTTCGAAATGGGTTCGGGTGTTTCCCATTTGCTATGACCGCTAACGTCAATATTTTGTTGCGAAAGGTATTTAAACCTTTCTTTAAATCCCGCGAGGGAGATTTGAACTCCCAACCTTCCGGTTACTACTGAACGCCTACTGGTGAATTCATCACGCGATGAAATCTACAGCCGGACGCTCCGCCATTGAGCTACCGCGGGTCATTTTATAATTCATTTATCTTTAATTTATCTCTACCAAATATTTAAATATTTAGGATTTTACAAATACTCCGCACATCACTAACGATAATTTATTATCTTGTTATTTCTGTACAATTGTAATCGTTCAGATGATCTTCATCAATGTAAAACCAATCGGGCATTCCTTTTATTTGATAATTCATTGTGTCTTCATTTGAAAAGTAAATGTAATCTACACAACTTTTTCCAATATGTGTTGATACTCCATTCGCAGATAGTTCATCAATGTTTACAAACGATTCTATTCCAACCGGAGAGTTTGACAGGTTTCCCCCAAGCCTCATAAGATAAGATGGACCTTTTGAAGACCGATAGCATCCATCAAATAAAAATGACCGGAGATTTTCTATGTCATAAACGTTTCCATCACTTATCAAAACTTTTTCTGGTAAATTCGATATATCGCTTACGGTTGCATGTGGAATGGTCACATTATCTGGGAATGAAGTTGATATTGCACCGAGAAACGTGTTTATCACGTCAACATCCCACGACGACATATCATTGGAAACAACTATTCTGGAAGAATTTGCATTTGATTCTGAATCTGTATAATTGACATATCCATACACCCATCCACTTCCCGTACCAGACTTTATCTTTCTAACATAATAGTCGAAGTTGCATTTATTTATGAATCTCATGACTTTTGCATCCGTATGCAATGGGAAAGTCGGATCTATTCTGCCTTCTATGGAAATTGAAGTTGAAAGATTTCTCTTCCTAATCCAATAAGCGCTTCCTTTTTTGTCAGACAAATTTTCATTTGTAAAAACGTAAAAATTGACAAACCAACTGTTAGTTTGATTCGCAGTGAAATTTGAGAACTTAACATCAACATTCATTCCAATGTTATTTGCCACTGTTGTTATCCTTTCTAACCAGTTCGACAACGACGAGTTCTCCATAATATCATATTTTTCTTCGTTCATAGTTCCGTTTATGCATAGCTCTTCGAGCAAAGACGTGTTTGTGAAATTTCCTGTATTGGTAATTTCATCCTCCAACGCAACGAGCGATCGAAATGTAGCTATGTAGAATGCTCTATTCATATCTTTCTCTATATCATCTATGAACCTGTTCATTGACAATACCCTCTGACTATCTGTATACGAGTGAGATATCGAAAACTCCGATATGTAAGTTATGAAGAAAATCGAGGAGAGCAATATCATGGCTGATGTTAGGAACATTCCCTTCATTCCCACACTCTCACCTCTGCCACACTTGGTCCCCACAATGTTGGGACATTGCTGACACCCATCGAATTTGTATGTATCGATTCTGCCAAAGCAAACGTTCCAAGTATATCGGTCAAACGCTTTTTAGCATCATCAACCGCGTCCTCTTCAGTGGAAAATGTATTACCATATCCAACCTGGGATGGAATTAAAAATGTATAATATGTGAGTGAATTAAATGGATTTACAGAATATCCATTGCCAAATATCAATTCATACGTATTGCTTCCATATTCTATCTCACCAGATCTATTCGAATACCCAAAACGAGCAAACTCTTTTATGAAATTTTTCGGTGGATGTTCATAAAGAGTGATTGAATTTGCCTTCACAGTTTGAGACGGGTTCGTATAAACATGATATAACCATGCCAATTGTGAATCGACGTAAAGCGGAATTGTTTGATTGGGCAAATCAAACTTCCATGAGAGATATCTGTAAAAGTCCCCAACATCATTGTCAGCATACTGGTATATTGGAACTATGTGATTTATGTCTATCATTCCGTAAACATCTTCATAAGATTTATAATTTATATGAATGTATGAACTGTTTTTGAGCTCACGCCCAGCGCCAAGATTCTCTCTGGAGCTGTAATCATCTATGTACACATCGAACCAAAAATAAAAATTACTTATATTTTGATACGTTATTCCATTGGAATTCATGGCATTCTCTATTTCTGAATTGTTCCAATATGCGTGCCCATCCGTCAATGCTTTCTCTGATATCAAATACTTGTCACCGTCGTATTCAACATACAAGTATGCGTTCGTCCCAACTGCTGATATGTTCACATCTATACTGTATATATCTCCATTTATGAAAATTGGCTTCTTATATTGTATGGAGCAATTGGACTTTACATTTGAAAAGTATATGTACCCATTATTTTGAAATGTGGAAGGATTGTTCGTTGTGTAATTTACGACTATGTGGGATGCTCCATCATCTCCGGCCTCGTCCCCACCACTACCATAACGCCCGATTATAGTCGCATTGTTATGCCCTGGGTGAAAATACGATCCAAGATTGGTAAGAAGTTTCGAGCCGGATGCATCACTTCCTGTGACATACACACCGTTTATATAAGCCTTAAACTTACTGTCTGTCCACGCCGCTTCTATGAACCAATATGCATCGTTGATAATTGCGTCATCTGGAATGTAAACATCATAAGTTATATTTATTTTGTTTTGATTGTTTCCCCAAAAAGGTCTCTTCACACTGCTGGTTATATAATCTCCTTTAACTATGAGAGTATTGTTTTTCTCAATGTTAGTCGCCCACGCCCTTGCAACAAATCCATTTTTTGGATAACCCTTCTGAATTCCTGATATTATTCTACTAGATGTAAAAAGTGTTGAGGGTGGCGAGTTACCAGTCTCGTAAATTTCTTCGTCATTTATCCACAGTCCAACATTGTATCGTGTGAGATTGTCGATAAAAATCTTTGTCAAATTTTGCGCTTCATCATCGTAGCCTTCAGACCAGAGCTCCCCAATTTGTTCGAGAACCGTATCATTGTCGTTTATCAACCCAGATAACCGAAGTGTTTCAACGTACGGATCTGTTACATCTTTCATCTGAGTGTTTGATAGAACCTCCATTATATCATTTGAGAAATCATGCATATTCTCTGATGGCATGGAGGTTGAAATGTACTTCACAGCTGTTATGGTCATTATCACTATGGCTATGGCTATGAGAGCATCCAAACTGAAAAATATTCCCCTCATTTCACCATCTCCAAACAACTATGTTTACTATTACTGGTTCTCCACCAAAACTTGATATTCTTGATTTTTTCAGTACGAATGACGCAGTTGATGGATATTTTCCAAATTCTGCCGGTCCGTCTATGTCAGAAATCGTACCATCCCTTTTTGTCACATTTACATAAAATTCTGATGTTATACCATAAGAAGAACTTATTTTCGTTTCATTCATATTTTTCATCATCGAAAATTTTGTTGAATTTATGACTCCATTGCTCAATATCCCTGGGTATATCATATCTGTCTCATTCCAATTTTCAGGTAAACCATCTGATAACACGTATGACGAAAACCGTTCAAAGTCTTTGTTAATGGAAAAGTTATTTGGCTGAATGGAATAAGTCAGATACAGAACGACGGCTATGGAAAATATGAGCATTGCAAACATAAAATCTGTTGTCCACGCCTGGCCCTTCATGATATCGTTATCCCTCCATGTTCCTTTTGTACAACATTTTCACCTTTCGACAAAGATCCTTCGTAATATGGAACAGTGATAGAATACGTTGTATTTCTGCATACCACGTCAACTACAACATATTCGTCTGTTTTATGTTCAGTAATATTATAATCCATTCCGTAGATGTTTTTTGGAAGGGCAAATGTTCGTCTGTAACCATCTTTTACTATTGAAGCAGTATAGAGCTCGTCACTTATGACATTGCAAACATCCATTATTTTGTCGCGAAGCTGCGTGTTGGTCGTGGTCTCTATCTTTGTCCCATACAGATACACGAAGGATAAAAACAAAACAAACGTAACCATCACGAGTATTATAAACTCTATGGAGCTCTGCCCTCTCATCCAGTCGCCTCCGTGACGAGTACGTAATTTCTCTTTGACTCTATGGTAATTATGTGAACTCCTGGCCACGTTCCGATTGTTCCTGTAGCATTTGCCTGAATATACTTGACTATATCTGTTGCTCCAGAATACGTGTCTATTTTAAGGTAGATTTCTCCATCACCAACATACGCTTCTCTGACATGTTGCGGAAACGTGACTCGTATGCTCATTTTTGATGGCTCGTCATAATACGACATGACTTCTATGGCTTCAGCTATTTTCTCTGCCGATACATCGGCCTGTGACAGTATAACACTGTACTGGGATTTTATAGCATAGTTGTAAAAAAGAAATATGAGTGGAATGGAAACTGCTATGACAAATCCTATTATGATTATATATTCCATGGCAACTTGCGCTTTCATCAATAAGTATTTATTC
>WALQ01000066.1 GCA_015522745.1 Candidatus Aenigmatarchaeota archaeon | reverse complement strand
GTACATATTCATGGCTTACGATATACGTGGCATTTACCCAACAGAGCTCAACAAAGGTGATGCGTATAAAATCGGGCGTGCATATGCTGAATTCTTTTTCTTGAATAATATGATTAAGAAGAATATTTTTTCCGTTGGCCACGACATGCGACTCTCTAGCGAACCTTTGAAAAAATCGCTGATATCTGGAATGATTGATGGAGGGCTGAGCGTCATTGACATAGGACTCGTTCCGACACCTGTGCTTTACTTTTCCGTTGCCAACGGGCTCGATGGTGGTGTGATGATAACAGCGTCCCACAACCCGCCGGAGTGGAACGGATTCAAATTGCAAAAAAGCGGAGCACTTCCTGTTTACAATGGCGACGTCTCAAAGATAGGCGAGCTCGCGATGGGCGGATCGTTCAAGAAGCGCGATCGCGGGGAGCTCACGAAGAAGGATTACGTTGAAGATTATGTGAACTACCTGTCAAATAAATTTGACCTTAATTTGTCCGTCGCGCTTGATATCGGAAATGGTGCCTTTGGAAAAATACCGAGAAGAGTTTTTGAGAACGTCGGATGCTCTGTGGAGGCGATTTTTGAGCATCCCGACGGAACGTTTCCAAACCATATCGCAGATCCGCACAAGATAGAAACGCTGAGCGCGTTGAGAAAGGTCGTTTTCGAGCGCGGCCTTGACGTCGGATTTGCCTTTGACGGCGACGGCGATCGGCTGGGTGTTGTTGACGAGAAGGGAAATGTCGTTCCGAACGACCTTGTTCTAATGATGCTTTCAAGAGAGGCGCTAAAACGAAAAAAAGGAAATATCGTTGTGGATGTGCGGTCATCCATGGCGCTTGTTGAAGACATCATGTCTCATGGAGGAAATCCAATAATGTGGAAATGCGGACATGCATATGTACTTGATAAAATATTTGAAACTGGTGCTGTTTTTGGCGGTGAGATAACAGGACACATGTACTTCCCGCTCGATTACTTCCCGTACGACGATGGTCTGTTCATGGCGCTTGAAGTGGCTAAAATAGTCAATGACCTCAAATCCCGCGGGGAAACACTTTCTGAATACGTGAGCTCACTTCCCCGCTACATATCGAGCAAGGAGTACTCGTTTTCGTGTGACAACGTCAGGAAATTCGAAATCGTGAAGCGCATTTCCGAGGACGCCAAAAAGCTCTACAAAGTCATCGACATAGATGGCGTCAGAATTGAGCTCGATGATTCATGGGGAATAATACGCGCGTCAAACACATCGCCAAAAATAAAGTGTAGGTTCGAATCAAAAACCGAACGCGGATTTGAAGAGATCAAAAAAATAATTTTTGGATTTTTGAAGAAATACGGTGTGATTGATGGATGATTTTTACGTTGGTGTGGACTCAACAATTGATAGAGTAATTGAGTTCAAGAATTTCGAACAAATGAAGTCCATTGGTAGATATTTTAAGTTGGCTAAGAAGAAGCTAATGAACAATGAGGACTTTGCACTTCGTATAAATGAGAATCTTGATTTAGAAGGCGAATCCTACATAGGTGGAAATGCAGCTATAGAAGTGTCAACATTCAACTCTCTTGGAATGAATGTTAAATTTGCTGGTACCTACTCTAAAGAGATATTTAAAATGGAAAATAAAAAAACAAGGAATTTTATCCCGACAATATCGGATATGTCAAGAGAAATGAAAGATGGTGTAATATCGTATATAATTCAGCTTCGTGGAATTCCTTCTCGTTTCATTTTGGAATACAAGCCACTAAAAAGTTTTGACCTTGCGAAAAACGTTTTGAAAAAAATTAAATTGAAGAAACCGAAGTTCGTTTCGATAGTTGGTTGGCATGCCATGAAATTCGATGACGAAACGGTCGAACTTATAAACAAAATATCGGATTCTTCAATTGCGTTCTCTGATCTTGTTCCTTTCAAGAGAAGTGAGTCGAAAGTATTGAAGTCAATTTTCAATTTCAAAATAGTTTCAATGAACGAATTCGAGTATAAAATGGCGCGGAAATTTATAGGCGATAGGAGAAAAATAATGAGCAAATATAATGTAGACATCCTTTTCATTCACACACACACGTACCAGAAAACTTACGTTAAGAATGAGAAGTGGAAAGATGTTGTTAGGCGCGCTCAAGAATTTGCTGTTGCTGCGGGAACGTATAGGATTGAAAATATGTCGTATCCAACACGGCGGTCGATAGAAACGATTTTGAACATATCGACACCACGCTCGTCTTTTGGATCAAATTTCGTCAAAACAAAAACGTTGAAACCAAAAAGAATAATATCAACAGTTGGTGCTGGGGATGTGACATTTGCATCATACATTTCTTACATCATGAGAAGCGGAGTTGAATTCTAGAATTGATCTGACAATCATTGCGGATCCCCACGCTTGAACTTTGCATCCAAGAATGTTTCCATGATCGTCAAATGTCTCTCCAACTCCTGGATAGCACGTTTCTTGACTTCTTGTTAGCATTTTCAAATAATCATATCCACGATTTCCATACATGTATTCTGCGATAGTCATCCACCCAGTTGTCAGTGACCATATCTGACCACGGTGATAATTTGCAAATGAGAACCTTGAATCGCTTTTAGGAAGGGTGAGAACACCATAGTCGGTCGTTAGGTTTTTCTCTATGAAATCGATTATTTCTTTTGGATGCGAACTCAATCCAAGAATCACCGGGACGAGCATGTTCGGAGTTGGTGTTTTATTTCCAAGAAAATCATCGTAATATTTTCCATTCCAAAACAACCGCTCAAAATTTTTCTCCAAGTCTTTGTAATCAACTGAAAATCCGAGCTCTTCCAAATCTTTCAACGCTCTAAGCCACAGTGCTTGTACTTCAATTGCGATCGGTCTGTGAAGTGTATCCATCCAAGTAGAACCACGGTGCTCTACTTGGATGGATACACTT
>WALQ01000065.1 GCA_015522745.1 Candidatus Aenigmatarchaeota archaeon | reverse complement strand
ATCACGCGCCTTATTCCACTTGATCCGAAAAGCATGTTATCACTCTTTTACTCGGAATCGAACGTTTAAAAAGTTTTATTAAAAAAATTTTAATTATATTATGAATTTTTTCATAGTGGTTGCATGATAACGATAGACGGGGATTTCGGAATAGGGACGAAGGAAGTTGACATACTCAGCCGCGCCGACAAGCGCATACTCAAGCTCCTGCTCAAGCGCGACATGTACCCAATGGAGATGGCACGTGAGCTCGGAATGAACGAACAGACGCTTTACTACCACATTAAGAAATTGAAGCGCTCGGGATTCATAGTGGAGTCAAAGCGCGCGCTCGTTGGCGGGATAAAGACAACGTACTTCTCGCTGGCATCGAAGGCGTTTCTCATACGCATAGGCGAGTTTTCGCGCGTCACGCTGTCGAAAAGTGTACCGAAGATACTTGACGGGTTCGTCAAGAACGGCCGATTGGACGCGCTTGTAATCGTTGGCTCGCCCGTGTCCCATGGAAAGTTCGGGAACGTCTCCCGCGACATAGAATCCGTTTCAGACCTCTCGATGTTTCTTGGGCACTTCGCCTACTCTGGGCTCGCAACGGTGCGCGACACGAACGTCCGCGATGCGAGCAAAAACATGATAGTCGTCGGAGGACCCGCCGTAAACACGGTGATGGAAAAGCTCAACGCACACTTGAAAATCCACTTTGACAGGAAATGGAACATTGTGGCGAAAAAGACGTATGCCCATGAGGACGTTGGCATAGTCGTCCGCGCGAGAAATCCGTGGAACAAAAGTGCTCACGTTCTAGTTCTCGCCGGGAGGAGCTATCGCGGAACGCGCTCCGCCGTGGTCGCGCTTGTGAAGCACTTTGATGAGCTCACCGGCGCAAACGTTGTGCGTGGATACGACCGTGATTCCGACGGAGTCATAGACGAGGTAAAGATTTTGGAGTGATGGTTATGAACGTTGTGATCGAAGGAAGCGCAAAGATAATTGTTCCAGATTCGGATATACCGGAGCATGCGAGAGCCATTGGCTTTTACAATCCGGCGATGAAGGCGAACCGTGACATAAGCGTTGCTGTCGCAAAGAGCTTCGTTTCCGGCGGCCGGATACTTGACGCTTTTACGGCCACGGGCGTTCGCGCAATACGATATTACAAGGAAGTTGGTGGAGAGGTGCACGCGTGCGATGTGAATCCACGCGCGCTCGAACTTGCGAAGAAAAACGCGAAAATGAACGGAGCGAAGATAATCTTTCACGCGGCCGATTGGCGAACGCTCAACGAAGGTTTTGATTTGATAGACATTGACCCTTATGGGAGTCCTGTGGGACACGTTAGCAGTGCGTTCAGAAAGATTCGTCGCGGTGGACTTTTGTTCGTCACTGCAACAGATGTCGCGACACTCAACGGGGTGTATCCAAAAACGTGCATGCGGCGGTATTGGGCGAGAAGTGCGCGCGTTGAATGGTCAAAGGAGCTCGCCACGCGCATACTTCTGTCGTTCGTCATGCGCGAAGGCCTGAAATACGACAGGGCGTTCGAGCCGATTCTGAGCTATCAAGAGCGCCATTATGTCCGCGTTCTCGGCCGGATTGTCAAAGGTGCTTCGAAGTCGGATAAGCTCTTGGGTTCTTTCGAGCGCACTGATTACGGATTTATTTACATGGGAAAGCTCCACAATCTCAATGGCGTTGAGACGCGTGGTATTAAGATTCTCGAAATCGCCAAAAACGAGATAGACGTCCCATTCTATCGCGACATTCACGCGATATCGAAAAAATATAAATGTCCGCTTCCAAAAATTGATGACATAATCGAGCGCTTGAAGAGGAGAGGATTCAAGGCATCGCGCACGGTATTTTCTCCAACGGGGATTAAGACGGACGCAAACGAGGGAGATATCGTTGATGCAATGAAGGGTGAATGAAATGAAGCTCAGCCGGGAATTCTACAATAGGAGCACGATTAAGGTTGCTCGTGAGTTGCTCGGGAAAAAACTCGTGCGTGTGCTTGACGGGCGAAAACTCAGCGGCATGATTGTCGAGACAGAAGCGTACATAGGGCCGAGGGACAAAGCATCGCATTCTTATGGCGGTCGGATAACGAAGAGGAACGCGGTTATGTTCGGACCGCCCGGATATGCTTACGTTTATCAAATATACGGAATGTACTTCTGCCTGAATGTCGTGACGCGTCCCAGGGGAAAGCCGGAGGCGATCCTCATACGCGCACTCGAGCCGATAGACGGCGTCGATGTGATGAGAAAATTCCGAAATGGGCGCACTCTCACAAACGGTCCGGGACGGCTGTGCCAGGCGCTACACATCGACAAAACACTCAACGACGAAGACCTCACGGGAGACGTTCTTTACATTGAGGACTACGCCACTCCGAAGCGCATAGTTTCCACGACGCGCGTCGGAATAGATTACGCAGAGGAGTACAAGGACAAGAGGTGGCGGTTTTACATATATAAAAATAGATTTATTAGCAGAAAGTAATAATTTTAAAAACTTTTCTCACCCACCATTTTTATGAGCATCGACATAAAGATTTACGACAAGCCGAATGGGGACTTTTACAGAGCTCACCCGAAAACCAAATATTACTCAACGCTGCTCGACAAAAGCGACATGAGCAATCCTTACTTCAAAATCGCAAAAGCCAAATTTCTCGTTGCCTATCGAGACGGGCACCCGGTGGGACGCGTGGTCGTCAGCGCAGACGATTTGTACAACGAGGAGCACGAGAAACGGGGCGAAGATCCCGTTGCGTGGTTCGGGTGGGTTTCGTTCGAAGACACAGATGTCGGAGAGAAGCTCATGGAAGCAGCCCTTGAAACCGCAAAGAACCTCGGAAATGATGATACTCTAAGGTACAAGGATTTGAAATATTTGATTGGTCCTGGTAGGCCGAATGAAAACGGCGTCGTTGGATTGCGCACGCGTGGAAGCTTCGTTTACTTCATGGAACCGGACCACCCAATAGAGTACAAAGAAGTGTTCAATGATTGGGACGTTGAAAACTACTGGGTTGAAATTCGCATAAAGCACGGTGGCGACTTGAGTCGCGTAAAAGATAAAATAAAAACAGCAAGGGATAAAACAAAGAATTATATAGAAAGAGTTTCTGTGCATGACATAGGAAAATATTTGAGCGGTGTAAAAAAGGTCTACGACGAGGCGTGGTCTACCGAAGAGCATCCGGATGGACGAAAGATGACAGATGAAGAATTCTATTCAATGGTTTCCGGGCTCAAACTTCTCGCCCCTATTGGTTGGAAGGAGGTCTATCTTGCGCGCTACAATGACGACATAGTCGGAGTGAACGTGGCCATACCGGATTTCAACGAGTATCTGACCAATTCTCATGGAATGCTTGACGAACTGAATAGAGTTCTTGTGGGAAAGATTCGACGTCCAAGACACATACGAATTCTCATATCAGGTGTAATGAACATAGGAAACAATTTTGCTAAAAGCCTTTATGAAGCCGGACTTATGGCTCATTTTCTCTATGGGAAAGACGCGTATGACATAGACGCTTCTCAACTTGCCATAAAGAACACAAATGTCATAGTCCCGATATTGGGTCTTTGGGGAAATATAAATGGAAAAGAAGAAGAGGTATCAGAACTTCGTAAATACATTCTCTCAAATGTCAGCCAAAAAGAGAAGGTCGATAAGATCGTCGAAGCTCTTGACGACGACGTTTCCGTTGCTGAAGTTCTGCGCCACGATCTGTAATTCTATTTAAATCTTGGACGCGAATAAAATGCTATGAAGTTCAAGTTTATAGTTAATCCGAAATTTGGAGAAGAGCCGACGAACATAAAAATCGAAACTATAAAGAACATGTTTTCTGGTGAGAATGTTGACATATATCTCACGAGCGATAGGAAGTCGACAATAGAAGAGGTGGCATCATCCGATGCAGATGTTGTCGTTTCCGTTGGTGGAGACGGAACGCTCAATGAAGTGATCAATGGAGTTATGCGAATGAAGAAAAAACCGCTAGTAGGCGCGATACCTTTTGGAACAACAAACGTTTTCGCAAATGAGCTCGGTATATCATGGGATGCAAAAGAGGCATGTGAGCGTATACTAGAAGGGAAAACGAAAAAAATAGACATTGGCGTTGTGAACGACGAACATTATTTCTTTATGTGGTCATCCATTGGTATAGATGCGAAAATATCGAAACTTGTTGAACAGCACAAAAACGAGAAAAAGTATTTCCGCGATCTCATATTCGTCTACTATGGATTGAAAGAGATATTAAATTACTATCGCCCACCAAAATTGTCTGTAGAGCTCGACACTGGCTACAAAGGAATGGGAAATTTCGTGATAATATCAAACGGGGCTCATTATGCAGGAAAGTACACATTAACAACCGATGGTGCGATTGATGATGGATATTTGCACGTTTTCATCTTTAGGAATAGTAATCCTTATATGATAGCCAAACACTTTGCCGGAATATTCCTCGGAAAACATATGAAATTTAAGGAAATGACATACAAAAAAGCAAAAAAAGTGGAAATATCATTCTCCCGTCCAGCGTGGATGCACGTTGATTCCGAGCCAATGAAGATATTCAACTACAGCGCGAAAATACTTCCTGGGGCAATCGACTTTCTATATTGATTACCTTTTCTTTGATCTCCTTTTCTTCGTCTTTTTCTTCACAATTTTCTTTACTTTCTTTTTCTTTGCATGTTTCTTTGTTGTTTTCTTCTTTTCTGTCGTTTTCACCTTCTTTACGACATTCTTAGTGTGTTTCTTTAAGTTTCTTCTTACTTTTCTTTGTTCCTTCTTCATCTCCATCTCTTCCTGCTCGCGCGCCTTTTCCTCGACTTCCTTTTCGATGCCAAGTGCCTCGACGATTTCCTTGTACCTGTTCCTTATAGTAACTTCCGTGACGCCCACTGTGTCGGCAACGCCGCGCTGTGTTCTCCTTTCACCTTCAAGAACGGACGCGATGTATATGGCTGCCGCAGCGCATCCTGTCGGTCCCTTTCCCGAGATTACGTCCTTCTTTTTTGCCTTCTTGAGTATGTCGATGGCGCGGACTTGGACCTTGTCGCTAAGTCCGAGCATGGACGCAAATCTTGGTATGTACGTTTCCGCGCTTGATGGAAGTATCTTTATACCCATCTTTCTTGAGATGTATCTGTACGTTCGTCCGAGCTCACGCTTCTCTATGCCGGACGCCTGAGATATCTCCGTGAGCGTTCGTGGAGAGCCGTACTCCCTGCAAAGCGAGTAGACAATCGCTGCGATTATCGACTCTATGGAGCGGCCGCGTATGAATCCCTTTTCGAGTGCCTTTTCGTAAAGCTGAGCGGCTTCCTCATGAAGCGTCTTCGGGAGTCCGAGATACGACACGAGTCGCTCGAGCTCACCGAGCGCAAACGAGAGGTTTCTGTCCTTGGATGTGAGCAATCTCTTCTGCCACTTCCTTATCCTGAAGAACTGACTCCTCTTCTTTGCAGGTACGCGGAAAAGTTCCGTGACACCTTTTCCGATTTCCGTTGAAAGACCTTTGTCATGGCGCTTGTGAGTGAGTGGTGCACCTGTTCTAGCGCGCTTTTCCTTCTGTTCTGAATCGAACGCGCGCCAGTCCTGAGTAGTGTCTATCATATTGTCCTCGATGACGAGTCCGCAGTGCGCGCACACGGTTTCGCCAGTTTTTGGATCGTGGTAGAATTCAGTTGACCCACATTCGGGGCATACTAATTTTTTTTCGGCCATAGAGACACCTCTTTAATTGTTACTAAAAAATGGTTATAATACACCAATACATAACCTTTTAAATCTTTGTATAGAAAACTTTAAATACTTTTCGGTTATCTTCGACAAACAACGTTTTTATGCCTGAATGGCGGTGATTGCTATGAGATCCACGATTTCACGTTCGTTGCACCCACGACTCAAGTCATTCACGGGGCGCTCAAGACCTTGAATTATGGGGCCTATTGCCTCGTATCCACCGAGTCTTTGAACGAGCTTGTACCCTATGTTTCCAGAGTTCAGATCAGGAAATATGAAGACGTTCGCCTTTCCAACGATTTCACAGTCTTTCCACTTTATCTTGCGGACTTTTGGTGACATGGCAGCGTCAACTTGAATTTCTCCGCACGCGTGAACGCTCGGATGGAGCTTCTTGAAAATTTTGTAGGCTGTGCGCATGTCTTCCGCTGCTATACCCGAGCCGTTTGTGCTGTAAGAGAGGAACGCAACTTTTGGTTTTATTTTGAGCATCTTTGCTGTTTTGAGTGTGTCATGTGCTATGTATGCTATGTCGTCTGATGTAGGATGTATGTTGACAGCACAGTCGGCGAACAACATCACATCACGACCTTTTCTCATTATGAATGCTCCGGACGCTTTGTGACCGCTGTTGAGTATTTGAAACGCAGGAAGGAGCGTGCCCCGTGTTGGGTGAATGGCGCCGGACACGAGTCCGTCGACGTATCCCTCCTCAACGAGCATTGTTGAGAAGTAGTTGACCTTCTTCATCAGTCGCTCCGCCTCTTCGTACGTGACCTTGCCGTTCCGAAGCTTGTAGAATTTGTCAACAAGTTCGGGAGCGATAGATCGTTCTATAATTTCAACGCCGAGCTTCTTCAATTTCGAAATCGGAGCTCCCTTGGTTTCGACGACGGCTATTTTTGCTATCTTATGTTTCACAACATATTTTATCGCGTTGAAAACGCGCTTGTCCTCAGATTCGTTAAGAAGTATTTTTTTGTCACGCTTTTTCGCTTCCTTTTCAATGTCTATCATCTCATCATCCTCCTGCGAGCGAACTCGACGTCCTTCTTCATAACAGTGTTTCTCTGTGCAAACTTCGATGCGTCTATCGCATTTCGTGCGAGCGTCCTCGCATATTCATTTGCGAAGTACTTTACTTCGTCAAGGGCGCTTGATGACAACCGAGCTCCCAATTTCTTGGCTATTTTGATAATAGGATATTCTGGTAGCATGTTTATT
>WALQ01000064.1 GCA_015522745.1 Candidatus Aenigmatarchaeota archaeon | reverse complement strand
CCTATCATTATCCAATAAAGGTACCAGTATCCAACCCATGCGTACGCGAAAAGCGCGAAAGAAGCTCCCGCAAAAATCGACGCCTTGACCATCTTCCTGAAGTTGTACTTGTACTTGATGACGTAAGAAACTGCCATGAACGTCAGCGCCGTCATGAAGAAAACTATACAATCACTGTCTGGGTCGCCACCAAGCGTCCTTGCCATCATCTGCGGATTGAACATCATCAGGAACGAAAAGAATAGTCCCGCTTTCTTGTCGTAAAGATTCTTTCCGCCTATGTAAAGAAGGAATGCGGACAAAGACGTAATTATTATAGGAAAATATATTAAGAACCGCCAGAGCTCAAGATTCGGGAAAAAGTATTTCATGAGCTTGAACGTGTACGCGCCCAAGTACGGGTAGAGCGCCGTGTCGTGCGATATTTTCATTCCCGTCGGCGCAAGCATGAGGTGGTCGATTGTCGGAAGGTGTCCGTGCTCGTAAATGTACTTCATCTGCCTGTAAAAGAAGTACGAGTCTATGTTCCTAAGGTACGGATAGTGGAAACCGACGAGTCGCACGTAAATGGACAGCAGGAATATGAGAACGATCGTGATTTCCGCCCAGTACTTTGAAACCTTCTTTATGAATTTCATCGTCACACCTTACATAAAATTGTGAAATAAGTTTTTAAGCGTTTTAGAGAGAATGAAATCGTAATCGATGTTGCTAACCTTTAACAACTTTATTGCAATGTTTACAAACTTCTGTGGTGTGTATTTGTAAATATCCCTGTAAATCTCTCCGAGAAATATTTCAAATCCAAGAACACTTCGCCAACGACGTTCATACTCTCTTGGATGTAAGTAAAACTTTGATGCTATTTCCGCAGAAATCAATGAATATATTATTCCACCAAATGTTATGGGTTTCACCTGGGAGGCTGCGTCTCCAATGAGAATGCAATTTTTCCGGTACGAATGTTGGAGACCCATTGGAACGGGGTAAGCATGAATATTTTTCAATCTTTTTCCTGAAAATCTCTTGAGATTTTTTAGTGTGTTTTTCCGCGATATAAGACCGTATTCCCCTGTCGGTATCTTCCACGCGAACCCATCACCATAACTCTTATCAAAATGAACTTCATAACCATCATATTCAGGATGCGCAAAACCAAAGGCACCGAAATAAATTTTTGATTTTATTCCAAGTGAATTTCGAACAACTGAAAGCGCACCATCCGCTCCGACTATTGTTTTTGCTCTATAAACACCATGGTTCGTTGTCACGTTGTTTCCATTAATAGAAATGACATGCTCTTTAACTATTGAAAGGCCGTGCCGTAGAGTTTTCCAAAAGCGCAGCCGGTCGATAACATAAGCAAACGGTTCATCATGAACGAATTCCCTTTCGATGTCATGGCCAACTATTTTCAATCGCCGAATATTTTTTTTGACACGCACATCGGGGTAAAAATCAAATATCCTTTTTGACACGCTTCCAGAATCTTTTAAGTAGATGTCATTTGGGTCGATTATTATGTAATCCACATTTTCTGGGAGTGACTTTGCAAAGTGAGATCCGGCTACGCCTGCACCAACTATTATTATATCATGCATATTCTAACTTTCCATTTACTTTTTAAATTTGTTTTTCAAAGAATTATACGGTGTGGTTATGAAAGGAGACTATGTTTTAAGTTTCATTGCCATAACATCCATAGTTGTTGCTGTGGCGCTTTCAAGCGGCTGTGTTTCAAGCGTTCCATCGCTGAACATTCCGATAAGCGACATTACCGGGCACGATACGCCAATACCAAGAATGCAGGGGTTCGTCCGATTTCACTATGAGAATGAAAGCTGCTATATGAACGTTGGTTACTATAAATTGGGTGATCATTTCGACGATGTGGTGAAATTTTACAAGTCACTTAATTGGGATGTCGTTGATGAGAGCGCAACGTCGGCACCAACAACAACTGTTCCAGTTTTTGGTGAAGTTGGTGTAAAGAAAGGAGATACAATAGATTTGGAAAAAGGAAACGACACTGCCACAGTCTTCATAAGCGTCGCAACGTACAAAGGTCACGACATTACAATAGTTTCCATAGATTACGAAAAGTTTTGTCCGAGCGACGGGGGTGAGCAAGCAGCCGATGAAAATGAATACGACAGCGCGGTGGAAGTTCCTCTGATCGGTGAAGCGAACACACTTGACAAAGATGTTCATCCGCTTTTAGAAAACGTGTTCGACAGTGTAAAGGCCGTACATGCTGTAAACATAGAGGGATCAACAGCAATAGATTATATTGTTAAACGAACAATAGGCCCAGATGATGCAAGCGCTTTGGAGAACCAGTTTGAAAACGATGGTTACTCTCCTGTTGCTCAGGACGTTGAAAGCGACTCGTTCTCATTGGGATTCACAAAATCCCATACAATGATACAAGTTGGTGGCGATATAGGATTCCAGAAAATCACAGTAACTCTCATGGGTGGATGAACTATTCACCCAAAAGTTCATATTTTTCAGTCCAATCAATTTTATCGTGCTCGTTTAAGTGTATCAAATGCATACACGTAGCTTTGCACCTATAATCTAAATTCAGATTTTTGGCTTCATCAAAAGCGATCCTGTACTTTTTATTGCTATCAAATTTTCCGATTCCTACGTGTGGGATGAATCCTGCGCGCAAGTGTTTCTTAAGGAATGACGTGTAAAGTTTATCATGAAGCTTGATGATTTTATCACGACCTTCATCGACCGTGAGGAAAAGCCAATTGTCATTTGATTTTCTGAGCCCATGCAACCGAAAGTCAAATAATTTTGATATCTTAGCAATGCTTGAAACATGTTCAACAATTTTGTCGCGTTGAATGTCGGGAAAAGGAAACACAAGCGTGATATGAGGTCCGATCATATCAAACGTCGGGTCGTACTTCTTTCTAAGCATCTGAATCTCTGGATATTCGGTAAGATAAATAACAACCGCATATGACATAATTATATTATTTATCAGTGTTTATATGGTTAATCAACTTTTTTATTTTTTTCTTCAATTTCTTTTCATGTTTGAT
>WALQ01000063.1 GCA_015522745.1 Candidatus Aenigmatarchaeota archaeon | reverse complement strand
GTGTAATACAACCATATATATTTTTGGATGGAATTATATTAGAGGTGATTGAATGCTGGCTAGCTCGAAAACGATGGACACTTTAAAGGCGATAGGTCTGAATCTCTATGAAAGAAACATATGGGTAGCTCTCCTTTCACGTGGCGTATCAACAGCAGGTGAACTTGCTGATATATCTAATGTTCCTAGGTCAAGATGTTATGACGTTCTAGAATCTTTGGCCGAAAAGGGATTTGTTCTTCTTCAACCTGGAAAACCAATGAAATACGTTGCCATTCCGCCAAAAGAAGCATTTGAGCGTGCGAAAGGAATAATCGAGGAAAAAGCAAACGTGATGAAAAATCGTATTGATACGACAAAACAAAGTAACGTCACAAAGGAGCTTGAAAAAATATACAAAGAAGGAATTTCAATTGTCAATCCAGAAGAGATGACAGCCACAATAAAGGGACGCCATAAGTTCTACAAGCAATTTGGCTCTATGCTCAAACACGCTAAAAAGAGCGTGAACATCATCACGACACCAAAAGGTCTCGAAGACATCGCGGATAAATTTGAACCGCATATGAAAAAGCTCTCAAATAAAGGAGTAAAAATAAAAATAGCAGCACAAATAAAGAAGGACCATATGGAGCTCGTAAAGCACCTTAGGAAGTATGCAGATATAAGATCAATCGAGGGTGTTGAAGAGGTGAAGAACCTTTACGGACGCGTCGCAATGGTGGATGGATCCGAAGTTTTAATGGCACTCACGCATGACGAAAAAGTTCACCCATCTCAGGATATTGCATTTTGGTCACAGAGTCCGCATATAGCTTCAAGCGTTGTGGGACCAATGTTCAACATGGTTTGGAACAAATCAAAAATCGTAAAGTAAACTTTTAACCTTTTCTATTTATTCTTTTGATATGAGTAATTTAGATGTAGCAGTTAATGAATTAATTTCTAAAATCAAGTCAGGCGAGATTACTCGTAGCAATATTGAATATGAAAAGACAAAAATATCGAAAAAATACGGGCTTAGAAGAATAATCAAGAACGCTGAAATTTATGAGCACTCCGGATTCGATGAGTGTATGCGCGACCTTCTCAGCATAAAGCCTGTGCGCACGGAATCCGGTGTGAGTGCCATCGCGCTTATGACAAAACCGTATCCATGCCCTGGAAAATGTATATATTGTCCGAGCGCTATAGGAGCTCCAAAAAGCTACACAGGTGTCGAGCCGGCGGCATTGCGCGCGAAGATGAATAACTTCGATCCAAAACGACAAGTAGAATCGCGACTAAAGCAGTTCGAAATCATTGGACACCCGAACGACAAGTGCGAAATTATTATAATGGGAGGAACGTTTCTCTCGATGCCAAAGAACTACCGAGATTGGTTCGTGAAATCAATTTACGATGCCCTCAACGGACGTGATGCACGTGACCTTGACGAGGCAAAGAAAATCAATGAAACAGCTGAACATCGATGCGTTGGAATGACCATAGAAACGCGCCCGGACTACTGTCACAAAGAGCACATCGACGAAATGCTCCTATACGGAACAACACGTGTTGAGCTCGGCGTGCAGTCAACAGATGATAACATACTCAAAGCGGTGAAGCGGGGCCATGATGTCAACGAAACGATAAAAGCAACTAAGATGACAAAGAATAACGCGTTCAAAGTGTGTTACCACATGATGCCCGGATTGACTGGATTGTCGAGAAAGGACCTTAGCAAAGAGTATCGAGATTTCATGAAAATTTTTGACGATGAACGATTCCGACCCGACCTATTGAAAATTTATCCGACGCTCGTCATTCCTGGAACAGAACTGTACGAATTGTGGAAGCGCGGTAAGTATGACCCGCTCACAATCGACGAGACAATTGAGCTTCTCATAAAAATAAAAACGCACATCCCGAAGTGGGTAAGAATACAGCGCATCCAACGCGACATTTCATCAAAGAAAATTGTCGCCGGTCCAAACATGACAAATTTAAGGCAGAAAGTCCACGAAGTCATGGAATCGCGAGGTCTCAAATGTAATTGTATAAGATGTCGCGAGATTGGACGCCATCCGGAAGACTTCGATAAAATACCGGAGCTCATAATCGAGAAATACAAGGCATCAGGTGGCGACGAATATTTTCTCTCGTACGAAACTGAGAATGCGTTATGGGGGCTTCTTAGGTTGCGCATACCATCGGAGACACCGAGCAATCTCGAAGGAAGCGCATTGGTTCGTGAGTTGCATGTATTTGGAAAGCAGGTTCCTCTCGGGAGAAAAAATGAAAAAAGCGCGCAGCACCACGGTTTCGGGCACGCATTAATGTCAAAGGCAGAAGAAATAGCGAAGAATCTTGGAATGGATTCAATTAATATAATCAGTGGAGTGGGCGTACGAAAATACTACGAAAAACTAGGATACACACTGCGCGGAGCGTACATGTGGAAGAAGATATAAAACTTATAAACTCGAAAGAACAAATTATTCCATGGATATTTTGAGCATACTTGTGACACTTGTTCCATGGATAGAGCTTCGTGGGTCAATTCCAATCGCAGTCGCGCGCGGGCAGATACCATCAATACCTTTCATACTCATCCTCAACTCGTTGATATTTTTTCCCGTTTACTTCTCTCTTGAGCTCTTTTACAGCAAATTCCTGAAAAGATTTGGATTCATTCAAAGAAAAATTGAATCCACCCGGCATCGTGGAAAGCCATATGTCGACCGTTTTGGACTTTTAGGGCTTGCTATTTTCATAGGCATTCCATTACCAGGATCGGGTGTGTACACTGGTTCGATGCTTGCATGGATTCTTGGAATAGATTGGAAGAAAGGATTCGTTGCGTCCGTGCTTGGCGTTTTGATGGCCGGAACCATTGTCACGCTTCTGAGCTTGGGTATTTTGAGTTAATCTCATTGGTCACGCCAAAGAAATTTACAAAAATATCTACTTAAAAGTAATAT
>WALQ01000062.1 GCA_015522745.1 Candidatus Aenigmatarchaeota archaeon | reverse complement strand
ATGCCGGGGTACCGAAGCTAGGTCTAACGGGCCGGTCTTGAGTTTCGATGAGGAAATGGCTTGACTCTGATTCGGCGGACATGAGGAGTTCACGATTCCGAGAAAGATAACCGGTGGGGCTTTGCCCCGCAAGGGTTCGAATCCCTTCCCCGGCGTCCAACATTTAAATTTGTTGGGAAGAAAGATATTTGGTGATTTTATGGCCGGAGAGCTCATACCGATGTTTATTAGCTGGAAAGATTATACAATATCTTTTTTGCCGAGGTTGGTAAATTCATTAATAATCATATTTTTTGGCATAATAATTGGCAAAATAGCAGGTAAAATAACTTATATATTCCTTAAAAAGATAAAGATTGATGATTATCTTTCAACTGATTACTTCACTATAAATTTCAGCGGTATAACAGCCACTTTCATACGTTGGTGGATATACCTAGCATTCTTGTCAGCAGCATTTTCGAAAGATGTTCTTGGTGTGGAAACGCTCTCTGATTGGATAATGGAAATAAACAATTTCATACCGAAAATCGTCGGAGCTTCATTGGTATTTCTCGTTGGTCTTTTAATCGGAGAATATGTTCGCGATCAGATTGAGTACACGAAAACGTTTTATTCTAAAACCATATCAAAGATTGTCTTCTTTTTCATAATTTATATAGCCTTTGCAATTTCTTTGGATATGGTTGGTATACCAACAGGTCTCATAAATTCCATACTTCTCATTACACTCGGGTCAATAGGCCTTGGCTTTGCAATTGCATTCGGTCTCGGATTCAAAGATGTCTTTTTGGAAGCTGCAAAGAAATATAAATATCAAAAATCAAAAAAGAAAGTACGAAAGCACACTAAGCGCCAGTAGTCTAGCCTGGTTAGGACACAGCCTTGCCAAGGCTGTGACCCGGGTTCAAATCCCGGCTGGCGCATCGTCAACGTTTAAAAACATTTCAGAGGAATTATGATAACGGAGCTCGGGTCCGTGGTCTAGTGGCTATGACGTCGCCTTGACGTGGCGGAGGTCGGCGGTTCGAATCCGCCCGGACCCATAAGAGCCCTTTCTCAGAGAGAAAGCGCTCTAGCGGAAAGAGCTAAAATGGGTCTTTAGGAAAACCCTTTCTTGAAAGAAAGCGTTTTATCGTAAAGAACTTTTTCAGTTTCTCTGCTGAAGCGCTCTTTTTAAGAGGGCTTCTTTCTTGATAAAACTTCTTTTCTAAAGAAGTTTTTCGGAAAAGAAAAAAGCTCTTTCTCCCGAGAAAGATCTTTATCAGAAAGACCCAATAAAAGTTTTAGGATAAAACCCTTTTTTTAAAACGCTTTCTTTAATTTTATTTTCGTTCCGACCTTCGGTTGAATTTTTTGTTTTATCTCGAGGCAATATTTTGCACTTTTACATGAGTAGATTTTCCACGTCTTTATGTTCGCGGTCATCGGAACCGCGCGTTTAACCTTTCGGACGACCATGCTCGAGTCCAGGAATATTAGCGTGAGCTCACGCTTTACAAACGGCATCCATATACTGTTTCCGGATATCAGAGCGCCGTCTATTTTTTTCATATCATTGAACATCAGTCCAACTACTGAGCGCAGCCCGCGCATATCAAGTATTTTGAAACTTCTTTTTCCTATATATGACTGTAAGATCTTATTTGAGAAGATCTTCACCATTGTAGTCACCATCGTATTCGCGCTCTGGCTCTTTGACTGTGAAGAAAACTAGTTGAGCTATGCGTGCATTTTTATATATTTTGATCTCCTTGTTAACACTCACGTATATACGTCCGCGCCCTTTGTATCCGGGGTCCCATAATGCAGTGTGCACTTCCATTCCACATGAGAGCGATGACGATCTCGGAAGCAAAATTGCGGCGAGTTCTTTTGGGATGCTAACATATTCATTTGGCGTTGCTATGTATACACCCGGCTTTAATATAATATAGTCGTTAAATTTCAACTCATAAATGTGGGGGAGTGTCCTCTTTTTATTAGAGAAATCAAGTGTACCAACCCCTTCGAATGAAAACACCTTTCCGACCGTTATGTCGAATCCAGCCGGCTGCAATTGCGTATCAAGGTCGATGTAATCTCTTATCATACCTCGATTTATGTACTCACGGAGAATTTTGGAAGAAATCATAAAATCACCAAAATAAAAAGAAAAAGGAAATTACTTTTTCTTAATGTTGCTTCTTACCGATTACATTTATCGTCAGACTTTTCTGAACATAGTAATTGTAATCAAAACTGAACGATATCGTCACTGGCTCATATGGTTGTCCTTGCAAGTCTGGGTAAAGCTGGCATGATATTGATTTTGGTTTCCTGTATCTCATGTCCATGTCATTGAGTGTCACGGAAGATGATTTTCCTGTTTGAGTTCCATCGTCATTGTAACATTGTATTGTTCCACCGCCAATCACGGTTATAGTCCCGGACAACTGCGGTTTGTCCCAGCTGTTTACATCTTTTATTGGATATCCGGAGCCGGAGTTTGATATCTTTATGTTCAATGGTATTCCGTCTTGATAAGAGCTCAGTTTCACGGCTGACGGCCCGATTATTGAAACGTGAATGGGTCCTGGCGAGTTTTGCACCGGAACCACGGTCGAGGCTGTTGGGTTTTGCGACATAGTTCTTCTCCACTCCTCATCGCTGTACACGTCTATCTTTCCAGCGGCGTTTGATTTGTAATGGTAAACGACTCTTGCCGTTATTTGGAACGGCTGCTTCACGCCTTCTGGTAATTGCGGTGCGGTGACGTGCCAAGTTATTGTTCTTGGTGAACTCGGTATTCCTTCTTTCGGAGCTTCAAGTTTTCCTATCTGTTTAGATGGGCTTTGAGTTGGTTTCCAACCTTCAGCTCCAAGCAAATATACCCACACATCACTGGCGTCAACACCTCCTACGTTTTGAACGTCTAAATACAATGTAGTTGAGCTCCCGCTGTAAAGCGTTGTGTCGTCAGATTCAAAACTGTTTATGACGACACCGTCGTTTGTTGATATAGTGCTTCCACTATGCGATGTGCATCCAGCCGCAATCACGACCATTGCGACCGCGAGAATTGGAAGATATGATTTCAGTTTCATTCAATTTCACCTCATTATTTTAACAACGTCTGTTGTTATCACCTTATACCTATAATCTACTTTAATTATGGTTCCTGCCACATTTAAAACTTTCGTGCTTGGCGGGTTGATTTCGCACGAGAACATGTACTCATTGTCGGTTGTGCTTGATGGTTCCGGATTGCACTTTCCTATTATTCCATTCTTGCTTATTGTTATATCCATGTGCTCTATTGTTCCTGGACCATCGTTCTCGACCTTGACGTTCATGTAATACTTCTTTCCCTGTACGAAGACAATTGGCTGCCTTGAAAGATCGACGTCAACCTTCACATAGCCGTCCGTGTATGTGTATTTGTTGTTCTCTTCTGGAATGCGATGGTTTTCATATTCCTCCTGGGATATCGTTTTTATTTGCTGGTAAACGCTCTCGGTCCCATCAAACTCCGTTGACATTGCAACCCGCGACGTCACGTCTTTATCAACGTTCTGCGATTTCAACGAGCAGCTCAGCGACACGGACGCCTTTGGGAGAAGCGTATTCATCTTTTTTTCGCATGTCCCATCGAAAAACGGCGCGTCAAAAACCTTGAACACTATGTTTTTGAACGTCTTGCTTTCTGGGTTTTCAATGTCATCGTAAAACGTTTCCGTTGAACCGGATGGTATTTCATGCATGTTTGCGGACATTTCGAACGTTAGCACTCCATTACTTGCTGTGTGATGCTCTGTGACGCAACCTGAAGAAACGACTACAATTGCAATTGCCAATGATGCAATCAAAAATTTAATTTGTTTCATGCGGGTTTACCTCCACTTTATAATCCCCGTAAAGCATGTACTGATAATTTATCTGGGCTTCGGCAGTGTACGTTTTTTGCAATTGATCGAGGCTGCTCTTCGTGAACGTGATTTTGTAGGGAACGGATGATGTCTGATATAGTGTTATGGTTTCATCATTTTTGTAGCACGCAAGACCTTTGATGAATCCGTCTGGACATGATGTTTTTGCCATTTTTATTCCGGAAAATTTGACATCTATGTCGCTCGGTAGGCCGATTATCAAATTTCCTTTTGAGAGCGTGTTTGCATAATTTGACAATTTTCCGGAACCCTCATTGACAATTTTGAACTCTATTATTCCGGACGTTCCGGCGAGCACTAGGTTATCGTTGTTTTGGAGCTCCATTTCCACTTTTATGGGGCCGGGACCTACTTGATTGAACGTTTCGAGGCTTATTGATCTTCCCGCGTTTTCAAGCGAGTTCATTTGGCTTTGATTCACGATAACGAACTGGAACAACGTTGAGCCCTCGAAGTTGTACGTCATTCTATACGCAAGGTCTATGTCGGTTGTTACATTCCCTATTTCATCTGCCGTCGGCGCCTTCACATCGTACGATATGGTTGTCTCCGCTCCTGGAAACAAGTCTCCGCGGTTGACGACCTCCTTTGGATTGCTTTCGGAATACCCCTTGACGTAGCATGAGCTCGCTCCGGCCATATTATTATTCCCAACAATTTCGAACGGTCGGTAGCTGTAGAGTCTCGCGTGAATGCATTTAGCCGTGGCGCTCGAATGGACGTTCTTGACGTTTATTATCAGACGGGCCCGCATATCCGGCATTAGCGGCGGCGACGGAACCATTCGCGCTCCGGTTATCTGAACTATGTCCGCTATGTCAACTTTCTTCTTTTCGTTGACACTCACGGGCTTTGAAACGCTGACGCAGCCTGAAATAAGCAGAATTAATACGACTGATGCAATCACAATCAATTTTTCGCTCCCTCTCATCTTTATCATATTAAATATATTTGCCAACATATAAAAATTTATGATTTCGCAGTTATTATACAAATATTTCGTTTATCCCATAATTTACAAGACTGGATACAATATCGTGAACACGACGGCTTACGTTGTTCTATTTGTGGTGCTTGCGTACGCCATTTACAAAATCATACCGAGAGACGAGGATTTGAAAAGGTTCTCATGGGAGCTCATTCCATTTGTTCTTCTCGGTTCCGCTTTGCACGTCTTGGAAGACGCGGGCACGCTTAACAGCTTCATATTCGTGACACCTATGGTTTGGATATTGACAGCGGCGTACGCACTTGCGACTTATTACATTTCACGCTACTCAGGAAACGATCTTCTTTGGACGGTGTTCGGATTCGTGCCGTTCTACGTGGCGCTGAGTCACATAAATTTTTCAAATTTCGGAGCTCTCCTGACTATAACAACCGCGACAATCGTGTCTTCAATCGTCGCCTTTCTCATATCCATAAATTTCAAGTTCATGAACACCCCGAACACGGTTTTGATGCTTGTTCACATGTTCGACGCCTCAACAACATTTGCCGCCCTTTCGAATGGGGGATACTTCGAAGAGCATGTTGTCGGCGGGATTTTCACGAGATTATTTGGTCCGGTTGGGATGTACTTTCTGAAGATACCAGTTCTTCTTTTCGTCTTTTACATACTTGAGAAGGAGGACGATGAGCGCGTCAAGGATTTTGTGAGAATGCTCATACTTATTCTTGGTCTCGGTCCAGGAACGAGAAACATGCTGAGGTTGATGGCGGGAGTGTGATATTAACATTTTTCAGATTTATCGTATTCTTTACATCCATTGCAACTAGAGCAGCTACCTCCGCAACTAATGCCTTGCTCTGCACACTCTGATTTGCAATCACATGAGCCACATATTGATCCACCGCTTAACGAGCATGGATTCCTTAAATTGCTTCCATACGGAGGTCTTACAATCTCAAGAACCCCCTCTGAATTCTTCCCGTTGGAATTCTCTCTGATTTCATAGTGAAGATGCTTTCCAGTTGATTTTCCGGTGCTTCCCATATGCCCTATTATATCACCTTTCGAAACCCTCCAATTGGAAGTTGCAAATGAGCTTAGATGGCCGTATATTGTGAAATATATATGAGCTCTATTATCATAACATCCGTTTGCCAGCACTATCATATTTCCATATCCGCCGCTATTATCTTCTGTAAATTTGTCGTAAAGTATTCCACTCGCCGTTGCGTATACGTTGTTATACGAGCTTTCGTAAACGAGGTCCACACCAGGGTGGAACTCCATTCCATTTATATTCCTACACCCGAATCCACTTGTCATGTAAATAGACTTTGAGTCGTCCAATGGACATCTTAAATTGCATGATTGAATATTAGTACATATATAGTTGCTCGGACAACCGCATGTTATATCATCACATCCGAGCTCATTTTTTATTGTGTCCCCGTATGACGCTCGAGTGGCTTCACATTTGCCTCCGTATACATAACATTTTGGTATGTACAGCGATGTGGGGTAAACATTTGCGCTATTCGACGGTATATACACATAATTGTTTTTATCGTTTGGAACGGTGGTCTTTGCGTTTGGAATGCTGTTTATATCGATCGTTGTTCCACCTGAACTTCCTCCGCCCCCACCACCATTTTCATTTTCAATCGGCACTAGAGGATATGTAACTTCTATCGACTGCGAGGTTGTCGTTTGATAAATGTACTTCGATATCGACGCCGTTATGAGCCCCGTGTTTGGAACTGGCATCGCTCCGTGTGATTCTATTTTTTTCGGAACGAAATGACAGTATATAGGAGCTTTTGATATGCTTCTCATGTCGAGCGTTTTCGTCGGCTTGATTTCAACGACTTCGTACCCGTTTGAATCCTTTGACGAGACAGACCAAATGTCCGCGGCGTCGCACTTTATTCCATAAGAAGCGTCCATCAATGTGTTTGGTATCTTCAACGTTATAACGGCGTCGGACGGTATTATGACCTTTCCTATGTTGTCCATGTTGATTATGTTTACTAGAAGTATTTTTGGTGTTCCGTCGGAAATGACTGGTTGCTTTCCAACGTTGAGCGATATGGCAGCCGGGCCGACGGAGCTCGTTGCAAGAACATTCTTGAAAACTTTATTTCCTGACTGAAGCATCTGTTCGATATAATTTTCAGATGTCTCTTCAACATAGAGATTCGATGACGATGGGAGTTCATACGACAAATTGTATTTGAAAAACATATTTCCCGGTATTCTATCGGAGGCTGTGGTGGTGTTGATGGTTACCATTTTCTTCTCATGCGGCTTCATATTACCGAAATTAAATACTACTGGTGATTCCATTGTGCAGTGTGTACAAGAAACTATGAGTGTTACGTTTTTCGCCATGGAGGTTACCATTTCTTCCGATGACGCTACGTTTGATACAATTACCTGTGTTATGGCCATTGAGCCATTTGGAACGGGATTAAGTAATGGTGACATATCTGTAATCTCAATAAATTGTGGTTTCACCTCCCTATCAGCTTGAACGTTTCTCTGTTGCATTTTTGCCTGATATGCGATTGGGTCTGTCAAAAGGAGCTCCATATCTGACAATTTTTCGGACATTACGGTGAATCCAGTGTTCATCGACGATGTAAACTCTGTAGTGTACTTTTCAGTGTATGCAGAATACGGACCCGCTGCAACGTATGCCACTATGAATAATATTATAGATACAGTCAGAAACGCAAACGCTCCACCTGCTTGGTAGAGAGAGTTGAAGAACATGAGGAGGAATATCGTGAGTATTGCTATGATTATCCATCCCCACCATCTTCCGGGAATTCTAAGTATGCCTATGATCACTGAAGTTTCTATACCCGCAAGCAATGCCGCTACTATGGCTGTGATGACATCGATGAAGCTATTCATTCTTATCACTCGTGTTAACAACAACATTTATGTTCTGCTTTTCGGGTTTGTCCGATACTATATCTGATGTGAATTCGAGTATGTAGAGTAAGGTTGAAATCACAAGAACAACTATGCTCGTTCCTGTGAAAATGTAACTTTTTATATACGGAACTCGAAAAATCATGAATACCCAAATGAGTATTAGAACGATTCCGAAAACTGTTTCAGCCATATCTGATAATACATTTGACATAGTGGTAATGGCTCCTTCCCCGCTCCCATTGATAACTGATATCGGAGCTCTCAATTTCCTAAAAAACGATTTCAATTTTGACGGTCCTCGTTTCTCTTTTTTCTTCTCTTCTTTTTTTTCTTCTTCAATGACTTTTTTGACGTTCTTCTCAACATTTTTGAGTTCTTTATCAGTGCTTTCTTTTTGAGATTTCAACTTTTTTCGAAATTCTTCCATTGATAT
>WALQ01000061.1 GCA_015522745.1 Candidatus Aenigmatarchaeota archaeon | reverse complement strand
TTTGTACGAGCTAATTTAAATTGTTTTGCGAAGCGCCGTGATAAATATTTAAACGTTGGAAGCAATATGTCTATAAACAAACATATTGGGGAATTTGTTATCGATTGCAGAATTTATCACTTATTCAAAAATCGAAAAAAATGGTTGTATGACGTGGTTGTGAATAAGCAAGCCAAGATGTGATATGAGATTGCTGGTTTGCTGATTTGGAAACCCGCTGTTGGGTTTAAGGAGGTTTCGACTATGAAAAATAAGATGGATGCGGGATGCGTCGAAACCCGCAGGAGGTTTCGACTATGAAAAATAAGATGGATGCGGGATGCGTCGAAACCCGCAGGAGGTTTCGACTATGAAGGAAATTCGTTTTCACGGCCGAGGGGGCCAAGGTTCTGTGACGGCAGTTGAGATACTCGCAGTTGCTGCTTTCAAAGACGGAAAGTACAGCCAGGCGTTTCCAAAGTTCGGTCCGGAGCGACGGGGAGCTCCGGTTGAAGCGTACTGCCGTATAGACGACAAGTTCATAAACCTCCGAACGCAGATATACGAGCCGGACATACTTGTCGTTCTCAACGAATCGCTGCTCGAAATCGGCATAACGAAAGGTCTTAAAAAGGGCGGGACAATTATAATAAATTCATCAAAGTCCCCGGAGGAGCTCACAAAGCAGTATGGGCTCAACGGTTTCGACGTCCATAGCGTTGATGTGACATCAAAGGCGGTTGAAATACTCGGAGCAAACATAGTTAATACGGGAATTCTCGGAGCGTTCTCAAAAGTCACCGGCCTTGTCTCGCTCAACAGCATAATCGCTGCCACGGACGAGAAGTTTTCCGGCGACTTGAAGGAAAAGAACGTGAATCTCGTGAAAACCGTTTATGAGATGGCGAAGTGATGATATGGAAGACGACCTGAAAAAAGAAGTTGAAAAGAAAGTCCCTAATGCGGGCGGGTTCATGATACCCGGAACGAGCCTTTTGAACAAGACGGGCTCGTGGCGCACGTTCAAACCAATCGTGACGGACAAATGCACGGGCTGCGGTATTTGCGCGACGTACTGCCCCGAAAACGCGATAGAGATAAAAGAGGTTGATGGAAAGAGGCGCGCGGTCATAGATTATGATTACTGCAAGGGATGCCTTATTTGCATGAACGTATGTCCGTTTAAAGCAATAAAGAAAGTGATAGAATGAAAAAGGTAGTTGAAATTTCGCATGCAATTGCTGAAGTCGTTTCAAAAGTCGGACCGAAAGTCATAGCGGCGTATCCGATAACGCCTCAGACGCACATCGTGGAGCGCTTGTCGGAGCTCGTTGCAAACGGCGAACTCGATGCGGAGTACTTGAACGTTGAGTCGGAGCACTCCGCCATGAGCGCGACAATGGGAGCTCAGGCGTGCGGTGTCCGCGCCTACACGGCCACAGCTTCCCAGGGGCTCGCATTAATGCACGAAGTCCTTTCCGTCGTCGCAGGCGAGCGCTTGCCGGTTGTCATACACGTTGCCAACAGAACGTTGAGCGCACCGCTCACGATTTGGAACGACTGGTCCGACTCGTTCCCCGAGAGAGACAATGGGTGGTTGCAATTTTACGCTGAAAATGGTCAGGATGTTGTGGACACGACGATAATGGCGTACAGGATAGCGGAAAACCACAACGTCCTCCTCCCCGTTATGATAAACATAGACGGGTTCATACTTTCGCACGTTTACGAGCCCATAGACATGCCCGACACGAAAGACGTCAAGGACTTTGTTGGTGAGTACAACCCAATCGTGAAGCTCGATGTCAACGATGTTCACACGATAGGCGAATACGCAACGCCAGACAACTTCCAGGAGTTCAAAGAGGAGCAGTGGAACGCGATGATGGCGGCGAAGGACGTCATCAAGTCGGTCACAGCCGAGTTCAAGGAGAAGTTTGGGCGTGACCACGGCGACGGGCTCGTCGAGACGTACAACCTTGACGGGGCAAAACATGCCATAATCACAATGGGCTCAATAGTCGGGACGTTCAAGCATTTCATCGATCAAGAAGTTGACGATGTTGGAATAATCAAGATACGCTCATTCAGACCGTTTCCGCGCGAGGAGCTCATTGAACTCACAAAAGGGCTCGAGTCCGTTGGAGTTTTTGAAAAGGTCATATCGCTCGGCCTCGGCGGCCCTTTGGCGCACGAAGTCAGATCCGTTGTGAAAACGCCCGTGATGAGTTTTGTTGGCGGCCTCAGCGGACGTGATGTGACGCTAAATGACGTGTCTCACATATTTGATAAAATACGCGAGAAGAAATCCGGATTTGAGTGGATAGGGTCAAAATTGAAGTGATGCATATGAATGAAAGATATGAAAAACTGCTTTTCAAACCAGGGCACACCGCATGTGCTGGATGCCCAATACCAATCATAGTGCGCACCGTGCTGAACACGCTCGGCAAGAACACGATAGTCGCTTTTGGGACTTCGTGTTTGGAAATAATATCGTCCCAGTATCCGTACAACGCCTGGGGAGTTCCTGCGATGCACTCCGCGTTTGAGAACACGGCTGCCATTGCGTCCGGCATCGAAGCGGCTCAAAAGAAGCTTGGAAACAAGGTAAACGTAGTCGCTTTTGCCGGTGATGGTGGGACGTTTGACATAGGGCTTCAAGCGCTCTCCGGTATGGTCGACAGGGGGCACAATGTTCTTTACGTCGTTTATGACAATGAGTCGTACGCAAACACGGGCATACAGAGAAGCAGCGCAACGCCGTTTGGCGCGTGGACGACGACATCACCTGTTGGAAAGAAGATCCACGGCAACAAGACATTCAAGAAACCATTGGCACTCATGATGGCTGCCCAGGGAGCCAAGTACGTTGCAACGGCTTCAATATCAAATTTGCCTGATTTCAAGAGGAAGGTGCAGCGTGCGGCCGAGATAGAGGGACCGAAATTCATACACGTTTTGAATCCGTGTCCCACGGGGTGGAAATTTGATTCATCGCTCACGGTTGACGTTGCGAAACTTTCCGTCGAGACGGGCCTTTGGGTTCTCTTTGAAATTGACCACGGAAAATTCAGGATAACGTACAAGCCGAAAGAGTTCAAGCCCGTGCGCGATTACCTGATGCTTCAGAGGCGGTTCAAGCATCTCACGGACGAGGAGATAAACAAGATTCAGGAGCGCGTCAAGGAGGACTGGAGCATGTACGAGGGTCTCGAAGGGGTTAAAATATAGCTCCATAAATCTTTTTATTCTTTTTTGGTGATAAATTTAACATGAAAATAGTTTATTTTGACATTGACCAAACGCTGCTTCGCGCGAACGAAAAGACCTATGAAGAAATTAGAACGAGCGCTCTTGAGAAGCTCGGACTTCCTTACGAGAGTTTAGAAAAGGGAAAGAAATTTGTCAAGACGATTTCTAAGAACTACAACATGGATGAGGAGGATGTTCAGGAAGATTACAACAATGCTGCGAAAGAATTCTTCGAGAACAATGACATATCGAATTATATCAATGTTTACGATGGCGTTGTGGAAATGCTTGAACAACTTTACGATTCAAATGAGATAAAAATCGGTATAATATCCAACGGAGACTCAGACGTTCAAAGAAAGAAGATAAAAGCGCTTGAAAATTTTTTCGACGAAAATCTCGTAATAATTTCCGAAGACGTTGATGCTAGAAAGCCAGATGAGAAGATATACGAAATTGCAAAAACCAATACGAACGTTGATGCTAATAATATCTTTTTTGTCGATGACGATGCGAAAAATGTGGAAGGCGCAAAAAAAGTTGGATTTGTCGGGATACTTTCCAAATGGTCCGAAAGTGCGAATAATGAAAGCGATAGAAAGAACGGTTATGTTGATAATAATTATGAAAAATACGACACATTCGAAGAAAATGGTATATACATTGCGCTCAAACCCATAGATGTCGTGAAAATAATTAATAATCATTAAAAGAATTAAAACATTTCTGAACTAATTTAACTATGAGAGGAAAATTTATTGTATTCGAAGGTCTTGATGCTTCTGGAAAGGAGACACAAGCGAAAAAAACGGTTGAATATTTGAAATCAAAGGGGATTGACGCCATTTACACTGACGAACCGACATCGTCAAATCCCATAGGTCTTTTCATTAAGGACTGGCTCGCGAAGAAGTTTGACATAAATTCTGTGAAATCTGTGGCGCTTTTGTACGCCGCGGACAGATACGAGCACTTGAAAACGGTTATACTTCCGGCGCTTGAGCGCGGAACGTGGGTAGTGTGCGACAGGTATTTCTACTCGACGTTGGCTTATGAGACCGCGATTTTCGATGAGAGCATATTCGATTGGATTGAAGATGTGCACAAGTTCGTCCTAAAACCAAATGCAATTTTTTACATTGACATAACGCCCGAAGAGTCATTGAGGCGGAAGCCCGTGGGTGACCGTCTTGAGAGAATGGAAGTTCAACAAAAGGTTTACGACGTTTACAAGAAAAGGATAATTGGGAAGTACAGGATGAACGTGATAAATGGCGAA
Organism: Candidatus Aenigmatarchaeota archaeon; assembly: GCA_015522745.1. Classification (GTDB taxonomy): domain Archaea; phylum Aenigmatarchaeota; class Aenigmatarchaeia; order GW2011-AR5; family WALA01; genus WALA01. The sequence goes on along the minus strand of WALQ01000061.1, from coordinate 516 downwards.
CGCCCGATAGACGAAGTGTTGGAAGACGTGCGCAAAACTTTGGATCATCTAATTATGTCCCCTTCGCCATAAGGAATCTTCTCCGAAAGATTTTGAGGTATTTTATAACCGCTGAATTCTTTCTTGATCGAGTTCACAATTTCTTTTGCTTTTGTTGTTCCGGGTCCAAGAACGATGTATTTCTTATCGCTAACTTTCGTTGTTTCAAATGGAAGTATATGCATCACACCTTTTATGGGGATAAAACATAATTTGAGCTCGATATTTCTTAAATAATTTCTTTTTCCCTGAATTTGAAACGAACCTTTTGGAAGTCCCGGAACTTTTTTTACTTGCTTCGGATGAACCCAATAAACGTCTATTGTGCCCAGTCTTCGCTTCCACGCACGTGAGTAGCATGCGGCAAATTGCGCTGCTTCTCTTATGGCTTGTGCACTGGGTAGTTTTTTTCCGGATTTTATTACTGTAAACGGAGCTCCAACTATGTCAGCATGAAATACAAGGTCCCATTTATCC
>WALQ01000060.1 GCA_015522745.1 Candidatus Aenigmatarchaeota archaeon | reverse complement strand
CGTTCATACCGTGCGGTGGCTCTTCATCGAGCTCAACTAAGCACGTTTCGCCCGGATAGACGTAGTAAACAAATTTATTGTTTTTCTCAACTTCAAACATCGCTGCTCGGTCGGTCGATCCCATCTCGCCGCGCGCTGTGTGTAGAAAACGCATGACGTTCATGATTGGCGATTCCTTTTGCTCTGATGAGCAGGAGCAAAACAGCTTGTGCGTGTCGAGGCGCTGGTGTATCTCAACTCCTATTTTCACGCCCATCGACGCGTACTTCTCTTCGTCTGAAAGATTTCTGACGATCCCATCAAGCTTCTTCTCAAACTCTACAACGCTTCCATTGTTTTCAACCGTTATGTTGGCCGTGTCTATGACTTTGCTAACGCCTTTGTTTTTTATGTCAATCTTGTCGCGCTTGAAAAATTCCTCTCGTGTTTGCGGGTCGTGTTCGTTCCTCCGCGAGAACCGAACGTCTTTTGAGGCGTCCACGAAAATTACTTTCGCATTCGGAAATTTCTTTTTGATTTCATAAATTTCCTCTGGTGAGCGTGAACCGTCGAGCACAACGTTTTCGCCCTTTATCTTTTCAACAATGATTTTGCCGAGAGCTCCCATGCCGAGCTCAGAGCGCAGGGTATCGCCAAGCTTCGAGAGGTTCATCTTTGTCGGTTCGAGCCCGCGCTTTTTGCACTCCTCGACGAGGATGTCGGAGAACGTCAATTTTGTGAACCCCTTGGACTCCAGGTATTTCGAGGCAAACGTTTTCCCAGACCTTGCAAGTCCTGTCAGTATCAGTATCATAGTATCACCACAAAAATGACCTTGGACCACTCCTATCCGTGATTTCGCCTGCGAAGTTCGTCGCCATCATTTTCCGCACTTCGTTTATGTCGTTCGTGTGCCCAAGCACCCACCCGAGCTTGACGTAAGCCGTCTCTGGAAGCATGTCTTCGCCAGGTATGGCGCGCGCGTCATAGTAGAGCTTCCGCAGATTTGCATAAACGTTCGTGTTCACGCGCCCGTAGAGTGTCTGCGTTACCACGACCACTGGTATTCCGTCATCGATGGCGGATTTTATGGGCTCAAGCCAATTCGTCGGAACGTGTCCGAGCCCTGTGCCCTCTATGACGACTCCGTGAGCTCCGTTTTCTATGGCAAATTCAAGAATTTTCGGATCGGAGCCGGGATAGACTTTCAAAAGTGCCACGTTTTTGTCGAACTTGTTGTCGAGCTCCCCTATTTCGCCACGCTTTTTGTAACCCTGCAAGCGCTCGATGCGACCGTTTGGGTACACGTGGGCTATCGGTATGTCGTTTATGGGACGGAAAGCATCGCGCCTCGATGAGTGCATCTTCCTCACTTTCGCCCCGCGTATGAAGGCGCAGTAGTCGTCGTTCATTGTCGCGTGCATGCATACGCCGACTTCTCCCATGTCAGACACAGAAACGTGCGCTGCGCAAATCAAGTTCATGTACGCATCTGAGCTCGGTCTGTCTATGCTACGTTGCGCACCAACGAGAACTATTGGCACGCGAACATCCTTTAAGAAAAACGATAACGCGGCCGCGGTGAAATGAAGCGTGTCTGTACCGTGCGCTATTATGATGCCTTTCGCTCCGTTTTTCACGCTCTTGTAAACCTCCTTTGAGAGCACGATCCAATCATCTGGAGTCATATCCTCGCTCATTTTTGTGAACGGTGATTTTATCTCGTGTATGTTCACTATGTCGCGGAGCTCAGCAATTTCAAGCTCGTTCGGGTCAACAAGTGCACTAACTCCACCCGTTTCGTAGTCAACCTTCGACGCTATCGTGCCTCCCGTGACGATGAGTGAGACTTTCGGCTTCGACTCGTCGAACGGCATCGGCTCACGCTCGGACGCGCACTTCTTCTTTGCCACAAGCTCAACAGACTTTATGTTGCCTTCATTTATTCCAATGTTGTATCCGTTGCCGAGCTTTAGAACGAGCTTGTCCGCATCTCCGGCATTCGAGCGCGGCATGAGAATACCACGGAAGTCGCCTTTGTCTGAGTGAACAATTACCGTATCTCCAATGCTGATTCCATCAAGCATTTCCTCAATACCTTTTGAATACATAAATTAAATAATACAGAAAAGTTTTAATTAATGAAAAT
>WALQ01000059.1 GCA_015522745.1 Candidatus Aenigmatarchaeota archaeon | reverse complement strand
ATTTAAAGCTTTCTATTAATTAATTATCAAATAATAACAAAAATATGAAATCTTTTTGAGGTGAAAAAAATGGAAGCAAAGAACTTGCTTATCATTTCGATAAGTTTTGTGGTGCTAGTAATAGCTATATTGTACTTGGCAAGCTCTATCCCAACAGGAACTCCAACATGGGTAACGAGCCGACAAAAACCCCAACCAACACAAGTTGGATATCTTCAGATGGTGACCCCTTACGTGAATGTTGTCGAGGGTGTTCCAAACCAGGTCAAGATTTATTTTAAAAACAATGACGATACGCCGATAACAAACTTCGAGGCAACTATAGGTGACAGCAAGTACTATGAAGTCAAACAGGAAGGAGATTATATAGTTCTTTATCTCGATGATACGCTTATCAGAAATGAAGTTGATCATGCAGATTTCACATTGACACCTGAAGGAATACATGACTTTACTCTCAACATAGATGTTTCATACAACCTCGGATGCGAAAAAGGAGCTCATTGCCCTGATGGGTGTGAGCCAACCAAGTGCGACAATCCGAAGGTTTATCATCAGTCGTTTCCTCTTCACGTGAGAGTCAACGATGGAATGGTGCTCAAGACAACCAGCGTGAGATTCATACCAGGCGAGAAGAACGAAGTTGAGGTTTGCTTCAAAAATATCGGAAGACTTGCACTCCGTGGATTTTACACTACAGTTGAAGCACCAATGACAGGATACAAGTTTGATCAATGCGATCACATGACTCTCGAAAACGGTCCCATACTCGACTCAGGAGAAGAGGATTGCATGAAGTTTGAGACAAGCGCTCCAGAGAAACCAGATCATCTGACATTGACAGTCCATTACAGAATATTGGACGAAGAGCGTGTGAAGACATTTGAAGTGAACACAACAGAATAAAATCTCTTCTTTTTTTATTTTAATTATAATTTAAAAAAAGAAAAAGTTATGGACTTAACTTTCTTTTTTCCATCAGTTTTTCTGCCAATATTTCATTCATTCTCAAAAGTGCCGCATGAGACTTTGACAGGGAAAGAATCATTTCCTTGTTTTCTTTTAGCATATCCTTAAGATCGTCAATTTCATCAAGTAATATATTGACTTCATCCTCAAGTTCACTTATCCTATCTTTAAAAGGGCAATCTATATCATATGCCACTTTTATCACGCTCCCTCTTTCTGATAATTTTTTGTTGATGTGAGCTTTTAAATATCTTTCGTCTGACATTATTTTAGGGTATGATGATATGATAGTGGTATTTGGTGGTGCCAAATGAACCGTGGGAAATCAAAAACGCGAAGAATAACCATGGTAATTCCAGAATCGACGTATAATCTTCTCAAACAAGCGACGATTATTAGAAACAAAGCAAAAAATCTGTCAAAAGAAGAGCTCTCAACAATTTCAGACATAACACGTGAGGCCATAATTCGCGGCCTCTCGTCGTGGAAGGAAATAGACAAGGAAATCTCACGCCGCCTGAAAGCGCGCTCAAAAAAAGACACAAAACACATGAACAAATAAACAATATGTCTACCAATAGACACATTTAAATATTTTTATACATAAACGAATTTCTATGTTGCTCATCGCGCTCAAACAATCTTTGACGATAACATTCTTCGTCTTCGCAATGATGGTAATCATAGACTACCTTGATGCGTGGACAAGGGACAAGCTGGACGCATTTGTGAAGAAGAGTAGTCTTCACCAGTACGTGACCGCCTCATTCCTCGGTTCAACTCCCGGCTGTCTCGGGGCGTTCACAAACGTCAGCTTGTACATACACGGAATAATTTCATTTGGTGCCCTTGTTGGCGGCATGATAGCAACGTCGGGAGACGAGGCGTTCGTGATGCTCGCGATGTTCCCCGTGAAGGCGATCATTCTATTTGGCATTCTGTTCGTTATCGGAATCATTTCGTCATGGCTTGTTGACGTTCTTGTGAAAGGGTACGGATACAGGGTGTGCGAAAAATGTAAGTTGAAATCGTATCACAAGTCTCAGAAAATTTCATTTGGATTGGAACACATTGACAACATGTACGCTGAAAAGGCAGCGCTCCTTGTTTCAACGCTTGTGATAGGAGTGGCGTTGTTGTTTTTTGCCGACGGAATTGAGCGCACAACTGCGATAATTTTAACGCTCACAATATTGTCATTGTTGCTAGTCTCTCCACGACATTACATAAAAGATCATATTTGGAATCACATAACGAAGCGCCACATACCAAACGTTTTTGCGTGGACATTCGGCTCGTTGGTTGCCATAGACATCATTCTGTCCCATTTCAACTTGCAGGCAATAACGAACTACTCGGGCGCGTACGCGATTTTGCTGCTTCTCGGAGCTCTTGTGGGGATAATACCGGAATCCGGACCAAATTTAGTATTTGTCATCATGTTCGCAAAGGGTATGATACCGTTTTCCGTACTTCTCGCAAACTCCATAGTTCAAGATGGCCACGGCATGCTTCCAATGCTATCCTACTCGCTAAAAGATTCGATAGTCGTGAAGATCATAAACTTTGTCATCGGACTTGCAATAGGATATACACTTCTGTTTATCGGTATTTAAATTTTCCTAACGAATTGAACGCTATGAAAAAGAAGAAGCTCCGTTGTACTCGCTGCGGACATGAGTTCTACTCAGACAAGTCCGAAGATGTTTGCGATGTTTGCGGCTCGGTTGCACTCGCAGTCGAGGAACCGTGGGAGATTCTTTTTTCGTATATGAAAGTTGAAGGCGGAAAAATAACATTTAAATGTAAGCGTCAATAATAGATTATGTCAATTGTCATCGCCCTCTTAGAGCTTCTCTTGATAATTATTCTTTCTTACATATCGTACAACGAGTGTATTGAGATAGTAAAACTCAAACGATCAAAAGGGAGCATGAGTTCACTTTACGGGAAAACGATGGAAAAATTCGCCCCGTTTATGAAAAAATATCGTCACGACCCAAAAAAATTCAGGTTCATCGGATCGCCAATAGATGGAGTCCAATTTGATGATGACAAAATTACATTTGTAGAGTTCAAAACTTCGTCGTCGAAACTATCAAGCGCGCAAAAGAGAATAAAAGACATTATCAAAAAGAAGAACGTCTACTTTGAGGAATTCCGAATGGAATAATCAGTTTTTAAAAATTGCCATCAATTGAAATTATGAAAATTGAAATTGTTGCAATGATTTTTCTCATTGCAACGCAAGTCGTTGCCGCCACAAATGTTGATGTGAAAATGTACGTGTCAAATACTGTTCATGAAGACATTTCGTTCCACTTTGACACTCCGACATCAGGAACTTTCTACTATACACTTCCAGTTGAATGTAAGAATATTGAAATATTCCCAGGTAAATTCAGCGTAAACGAAAGCAACATCATAATAAGCATTCAGAATGCGAATGATTTGAAAATATCGTTTGACACAAACGGCATAATTTTCAAGAACAGTGATGTGTACCAATTGTTCACAACGTTTAATTTCGGGAATTCAACTACAACGGTGTCTGCTTTCATACCAAGCGGTTATGAGATACTAAGCACGTTTCCCGAGGCTGCATACTCGTCAAATGGAAAAGACATAATTGCAAAGTGGAAAATTAACAAGCCAAGCGATATATCAATAAAATACAGGAACGTTTCGGAAAAAAACAATTATGCCATACTCGCCGTAATTGTACTGATTGTCATAGCAGCGGTCTTTACTTCTTATACGACATCAAATTCTAAAAAACGGTTGTTTGAGGCACTTGATGAAGATGAGAGGAAGGTCGCAGAGCTCATTTCATCAAAGAGAATTATCTATCAAAACAAAATAGAGAAAAGACTTGAACTCTCACGATCAAAGATGACAAGAATTGTAAAACGACTTGAAAAGAAAGGACTTGTTGAAAAGGAAAAGCGCGGTCGTACGAACAAGCTCATATGGAAAAAGTAGAACCACTGTTTCAAATCGTTTCACTAAAGATTAAAATACGTGAAACGAACAAATTCTAATAGGGTGATTTAAAATGAAGAAAATATACATTGCATTGGCAATGGTATTTTTGATACCGTTGTCGTTTGCAGAAACAAAGGCGATGCCACTCGGGATACAGGCAACTGCTCCAAGAGTGCATGTGGACACATTGGCTCTCATAGGGCATGGTTTTGCGATAAGCGAATCTGACCCAACGGATTTCAGCGTCATCAAAATCGGTGTGGCAAAAGTCGATGTTGAGCTCGGTCAGGAAAAAAAGTCACTGGTCAGTGGATTGATTTTCGTTGATGGAACAAAGTACAGATTAAGAAACACCGAACTCAGCAATGGAACATTTTACGCAGACGTGTATTACAATGGAACAAAAACAGGAACGATAAATGCAACATCCCTCGTGAAAAACAAGGAAATAGTTTGGTACGGAGAAGTCACGCTCGACGAAAAAACGTACAGGATTTACATAACAGAGTCACAAAGGCCTTTCAAACCAGAGGAAATGGGAAAGAAAATCGGAATTTACTGTCGTGAACATCCAGAAGCCAAAGAGTGTAAAGGCGTTCGCGGAAACATCACGCAGTACTGTGAAAGCCACCCGAAAGACACAAGATGCATAGCAATACAGAAGAGATACTGCGCAAACCACTTGAACGACGAAAGATGCAGAAACATGATAATAAATGGTAGAGCAAACGAAACAGAGTACAACGAAGTCGTTTCTCGGTATTCAGAGCGATACTGCCAAAAACATCCTGATAGGTGCAGTCCGATTGCAAGACATGCGATAAAAATGAGACGAAGAATTGTCAACCACATGGAAGGTTGGGACACCCACGGATCAAACATCACGAAGAAAGAATCTGAAAATGAGACAAATCTAATGAATATGACCAAGGGTGGTAAAAAATGAAGATGACAAAGATTGTCATCATCTTATCACTCGCCGCAGCAATACTAGTAAGCGGTTGCATCAGTCATGTAACAAGCACACAGAACAACACTATGCAGTCAAACGAAATTCAAAATGCAGTGGATAATGCAATTGACCAGCAAATAAACGAGGCATTCAACAACACGACGGACATAGAGAATGCACTTGGAAGCCAGATTT
>WALQ01000058.1 GCA_015522745.1 Candidatus Aenigmatarchaeota archaeon | reverse complement strand
CATCAGAAGCTTTGAGTAAAATAACTGGAATCAAGAAATCTGAAATTGAAAAGATGTTTGAAAATCTGATTAAAAATAGAATGAAAAAGGGTGTTGATGATGAACAAAAAGACAATTGAAAAACTTGAAAAAATGGGAAAGAAAATAATAAATGATTTAAAGACCGGGAAAAATCCACATATAGACATACCAATACGCTCATTTTCAAATATAATATACAGCAAAAGTTCGGGAAAACTTTCTCTTGGTGATAAGTACTCAAAGAGGTACTTCCTGAATGTTGCTCACTCAAAGAGATTTATGCAAACCCTTCTCGTGGCATCATTTTGTAAAGGACTTGTAGATGAAGACATACACGCCAGTATAAGAGACATGTATTACAATTTGAAGCGCACACTACCCGGAACGAAAGAAAATACATTCGATGAACAAAGGGAATCCGACCCAATAATAGTTGATTTGGAGGTTGCTCTTGACGTTCTTAGAGAGGATTTGCATCTTACAACAGATAGAAAAGGAATAATAGTTGGAAATGTTGTCATAAAAGACCGGGGGGATCTTATAGACTGGTCCAAGCTTGGTAGCGGTGGTTGGTCCATACCATCAACTGTGGAAGAAATCGAAATCAAAAAAGTCGATGCTGAATTCATATTGGTCATAGAGAAGAATGCTGGCTTTGAACGCCTTCATGAGGACAAATTCTGGAAAAAACACAAAGCAATACTCGTAGGAACTGGAGGACAGGCATCAAGAGGAACTAGATTGCTCATACATAAACTTCATGATGAATTCAAGCTCCCTGTATACGTTATGACTGACTCAGATAGCTATGGATGGTACATTTATTCTGTCATAAAATCCGGGTCGATGAACCTCGCACATGTCTCAGAATCGTTAAGCACGCCGGACGCAAAGTTCATAGGTCTCACTATATCCGACATATATAAGTATGGTCTTGAGAAAATGTCCATCAAGGCAAAGGATGTTGACATAAAGCGTGCAAAGGAGCTTATGAAGTACCCGTGGTTCCAGAACGAAAAGTGGCAAAGAGAGCTCAATTTGATGATAAAGAAGGGGATAAAGGCCGAGATAGAGGCGTTATCATCACGTGGGCTGAAATTTATAACAGAGACATACTTGCCTGAAAAGCTCAAGAAAAAGGACTTTTTGGACTAAAACAAAATTTAAAAAGCATCCAACTTAAAAAAATATAAACTATCGGACTAAAATATTAGTCTCTTGCCCCGGTAGCTCAATGGTAGAGCGTCTGGCTGTTAACCAGAAGGTCGCAGGTTCGAGTCCTGCCCGGGGCGTTTATGAACAAGATGAAGTTAATACTCGAACATTATGATATAAAACACCTATCAAACAAATGTAATTTCCATGGATGCAACAAGAAGCCGACAAAATTCGTGGAAATCATAGAAAGGAACAATATGAAGAAGAGGGTACTTGTAAAAATATACGTTTGCGACGAGCATCTAAAAAGCATTAAAAAACTCGTTGACAAATTAAAAAGTGTAAGCAAAGGTGTATTCATAGAGACGGAAGTTTCGGGATTGTAGCTCAGCCTGGGAGAGCGCACGGCTGAAGACCGTGTTGTCGTGGGTTCAAATCCCACCAATCCCATTCTGGTGAGAAAATGAAGAAGAAAATGAAGGTCGGGGATGTAATCGAGATAAATCATTCTGTCAATATTAAAAAATGGAAGGGCGAAATAAACGATACAGAAGTTGTTGTGTGGGAAAATGCAGAAGCGCTTTTCGAGAATGGATATTATGGAAAACTCATGAGTTCGGATAATGAAGAATATGTTTCACTGTCACTCGTTGAAGCTCTCTATCTTGTCAAAAAAAGGAAACTCTCAGTTGGTATGTCATTCAAAAAATTTTATGAGTATTGCTCAAAAATGGACAAGAGGTTTCGTGAAAGGTATTACGTATATCAAGATTTGAGAGACCGTGGGTTTCTTGTCAAGACGGGATTCAAATTTGGATGTGATTTTCGCGTTTATGAAAAGGGTGTGAAATTGAAGCGTGGACCAAAAACTCAGAAGGAACACACGAAGTGGATTGTTTTTGCTGTTCCAGAAGATTTCACATGTTCATTTCCTGAGCTCTCCAGAGCTGTGAGACTTGCTCACAACATAAGAGCAAGAATGCTCTGGGCAATTTTGGACAATGAAAATGATATGACTTATTATGAAGTTTTGAGGATGAAACCATAGGTGATGAAAATGAAAGTAAATGATTTATGCACCAAAAATGTTGTGTCGATAAGTAATGGCGACAAACTAAAAGATGCACTGAAAATAATGATATCAAAGAAATTTCACCAATTGCCAGTTGTTGACGACGGGTTTAGAGGGATAGTAAATCTAAAAGACGTAGCTCTGTCAAACATGGACGCAGAAAAAACGAAGGTTTCGAAATTCGTCGTCAGGGTTCCCACACTCGCTCCAGGTGAAGACGTGCTCGATGCAGCTGAGAAAATACTAAACAGTGGAATGAGAGCTCTTCCTGTTTTAAAAGCTGGGAAATTATACGGAATACTATCGGAATCTGACATAATTAAAATAGCAGAAAACATAAATATAGATGAAATAGTTAGTCGCCCCGTCATAACAATAGACAAAAATGAGACTATTGGAAAGGCAAGGAAAATTCTCAGAAATGAGAATATATCTCGTCTACCTGTTCTCGAAAATAATAAAATAGTTGGAATTGTGTCCGATATTGATATCGCCAAGACATTGATAAAGGACGAACATGAAATGTCTCCGGAAAAGATACCAACACTAGATCTTCCAGTTGAAACAATAATGTCGCGTGCAAATGTAATAGAATTTGGTGAATCATTTGATAAAGTTAAAGAACATATGAAAATCAACGATGAATGTATATTCATTAAAGACAGGGTTCCAATAGGAATAATAACAGCGAGGGATATTCTTGAAAAACTGATACCACCAAAGAAATTTGTTAAGGTAAATTTCATTAACTTCGATAATGTTGATGATTTTGACATGGAAAAAATAAATAATGTTCTTGAGAGGTTCGTTTCAAAAATGTCAAAGATATTCGATATAGATACTATATTCCTTCATATGAAAATGTATGAAGTAGAAGGAAATAGAAGGAAATATTCACTTCGTGCAAGAGTATATGCCAACTCCGAATTATTCACAGCAAAAACAAGTGAGTGGTCTTCGTTGGCATCAGTACAAGACATAACAGACAAGCTCGAAAGAATAATGAAAAAGAAGCATGATAAAGAACTGTCATAAACTTTTTTCTATTTCATCCTTTATTTTTTCTATTTTCACACGTTTTTGACTTCCGTCGTCTCTATTTCTTATTGTTACCGTACTATCTTCAAGTGTTTGAAAGTCTATTGTAATGCAAAATGGTGTTCCTATTTCATCTTGGCGGGCATAACGGCGTCCAATGGACCCAGATTCATCATAGAATGCGTCAAAATCTGATTTCAATATGTCGTATACATTTCTCGCCTTTTCGGAGAGTTTCTTAACAAGTGGAAATACAGCAACATCAAACGATGCCATTTTCTTTGGTATTTTAAGAACAAATCTATCTTCTTCGTTATAGCCGATGTCAATGAGTCCGAATATGTTTCTGTCCACACCAAAACTGAGCTCAAGAACATGTGGAACAATTCTTTTTCCATCGAAAAATATCTCCTGACGGACCTTGGAAACTTTTTGATGTCCAACTAAATCATGGTCTGTCCTGTAATGTATTCCACCAACTTCCTTGAATTTTCCCAAACTATCCATATACATCTCAACATCCCAGTGATACTTATTGTAAAACGCTTTTTCCTCGTCACTGAGTTGACGCAATCTGAATTTTTCTTCGGGAACTCCCAAAACTTCAAGATAAAATTGCTGAACTTTAGCCATATGGTACACATAAAATTTTGGAAGGTTCATGTCCTTACACGCCACTTTAGTTGTGTCACCATTTACGCTTTTCACAATCAATTTGTAATCTTTGACTTCATCCCATCTTGGATGCTCATTTATTTTATCCGAGTCGAAAAATATCTGAAGTTCTGCTTGCGTGAATTCGCGCTGACGCAATGTGAGTTGGCGTGGTGATATCTCATTCCTGTACGCCCTGCCAACAATTGCAAGTCCAAGGGGAAGGTGCTTCCTAGTAAGATTAAACTCACGAACGAAATTTATGTAAACACCCTGAGCCGTTTCCGGTCGCAAGAATGCATCTTTAACATTGAAAACCCCGATTTTGAGTGGGAACATCATGTTGAAGTACCTTGCCTCGCTCAGCTCACCATCGCATTTTGGGCATCTTATCTTATGGTCTCTTATTAATTTTGTTAGCTCCTCCAAACTTTTTCCTTCGAAAGATTCGTGCAAAACATTTTCAACTATTGTGTCAGCACGCTCGACGTTTCCACATTTTTTACACACAACAACGGGGTCGACAAAATTTTTAACATGCCCGGAGGCAATGAAAACATTCTTTGGCATTATTGTTGAGGTCTCTATCTCATAAAAATTATCATCGAGTGAAAGGAAGTATTTTCTCCACAAATTTTCGAATTTTCTTTTCATGCGAGCTCCGATATGCCCGTATTCATATATACCAGAAAGACCTCCGTAGATTTCCCCTGATATATAAAATATACCCCGCTTCTTAGCAAGTGTCTCTATTTTATCAAGTGTAGCATTCATATTTTAAATTTTTCTACTCAAATATTTAAATGGTGATTTTATGAGAATGAAAATAATATTAACCGCACTTGTTGTGTTATCTGCCATTTCATTTTCATGCAATATGAGCGCAAATATATATCTTCCTGCTGTACAAAAAACAAACTACGGATATAAAGGTGTGATTGCAAACGCGAACGTCCATGTGCGCCCTGGTTCTGGCCACGTTTTTGTCGATACATTTCCGTTGACTGAGATAGACACACAAGCATCAGCCAGACTATCAAGAGATGTTGCATTCAAACTTCTTAGGATTGACCCAAACAAATACGACGTTTTTTACACCATAAGGTCGAACTCACCAATAATAGGTGGTCCATCGGCAGGCGGAGCACTTACAATCGCAACTATATCTGCACTTAAATGTCTTAACGTCAGTGAAAACGTCATCATGACTGGAACCATAAACCCCGATGGCTCAATAGGTCCGGTTGGGGGGATATTTGAAAAGGCGGGCGCGGCAGCAAACCATGGTGCCAAAATGTTCCTCCTCCCAAAAGGTCAGAGCGTGATAACAATTGAGAAGACTGAAAAAACGAAGGTTCCCTTTGGTGTTCAAATTACAACAAAGCCGATAACTATAGATATGAAGAAATATGCGAAAGACAATTGGAATATAACCGTAGTAGAAGTTTCAAATGTCAACGAAGCTCTTGGTTATATGACTGGATATAAAATAGCAGAAAAGAAAAGCAAAAAAATTGACGACAAAAAGGTGAAGGAAATAATGAAAAGTGTAGCAAAAAATATGCTAGATATAGCAAAAGAAAAAATGGATGAGACAGACTCAAAAATATCAAATTCAAAAATGTCAATAGAGTATATATCGCAATTGAAATCTACATACAATGATGCAGAGAGTGAATACAAAAACGCAACAGTTTTTTACAACACCGAAGACTATTACACATCAGCAAGCATATCGTTTGGTGTGTGGATAAAATGCTCTTACATAAACAATATAATAGATTATTCGAATCAAAATGATTTGAAAAAGAAAATAAATTCTATCGACGATGAAACACGAATCATTTCCGAGATGATAAATCAAACAAAGAAAAACATAAACAGTCCAGAGGACATCGAGGTTATAACACTGTCAGAAGAGCGCATAAGCGACTCTGAAAATTATGTTGACAAAGCATGGAAAGATTTTTACAACAACAATTATATTGGTGCGTGTTACAACATTGCGTACGCAGAGGAACGTGCTCGAACGGCTAAAATATGGATAAACTTAACAAATTACTTCAATGAGAAAAATATGGCATTCAATTTTTCATCATTGAAACCGATTGTAGAAAGAAGGATAGAGGATGCAAAGACATCCATACTTTATGCGGAAACAATAATGGGAAATGTGAAAAATGCTGATGAGCTCCTCCAGCGTTCGGAAGATGAATATGAAAACGGTCAATACGCATCGGCGTTGATGAATGCCATAATGGCAAAGGCAACCGCTGACGCATTCATGGAAACCAACGGACTCAAAGACGAAAACAAAATAAATGAATTCAAAATAGAAGCAGAAAATAGTATAGCAGATGCAGAGAGCAATGGATACATACCGCTTGTTTCAATAAATTATTATGACTATGCAAACAACCTAAATGATGTTCGGTCAAAGTTATTGTATTACAAATATGCAGATGAGCTCGCGCAGATTTCAGAAGACCTTACCGGACGCCAGTATAATGAAACAGTTCCAACTGTCAGAAAGGTTGAAACCCCGCAAGAAAGGCAATCAGACTTAATTCCAATCTATATAGTAATATCAATATTCATCGGTTTTGTTATGGGAAAATTAACAAATAAAAATGTCAAAAAGAAGTGAAATTATGTACACATTGACTGAAGAAGGAAAAAAGTATCTCGAGAATGGCTTACCTGAGCAGGTCTTAGCAAGCATAGTAAAAGAAGGGCCGATGAATATAAGGGAGCTCAGAAATAAAATTGAAAACTTTTCTATAGCGCTGGCGTGGGCAAAAAAGAAAGGATTGATAAAGATAGAAAATAGCATCGTAAAATTTGAAAAGGATGATGAACAGAAAGAGCTCACGTATCTAAAAAATATTAACAATGCACCAGAGGAAATGATAAAGTTGCTTCTCAAGAGAAATCTCATAAAACAAGAGAAAGAAGGCATATTCGAGCGCGCTGAAAAATACCGCGGAAAAGTTATAGATAACTTGAATGAAGAAATAATTAAAACTGGAATTTGGAAAGATGTATCGTTTAGACGATATAATGTTTCCGTTATCGGGAAGAAAATTTATGCGGGAAAAAGACATATAATAAATCTCTACATAGAGAAAGCGAGAAAAATATTTTTGGAAATGGGATTCAAAGAAATAGATGGAACGCTCGTTGAATCGAGTTTTTGGAATTTCGATGCATTATTTCAACCACAGGACCATCCAGCAAGAGATATGGCCGATACATTCTTTTTGAAGGATCCAAGTGAGGCAACTCTACCAAAGGAATTTATCAATAAGGTAAAGGATGTACATGAACATGGTGGCTACGGTTCAACTGGGTGGAGATATAAATGGAAAGAATGTATAGCAAAAAAAGTTATAATGAGAACACACACAACGGCCGTTTCAGCACGCTACTTACCAAAGTCGTCTCCGCCCGAAAAGATTTTCTCTATAGGAAAGGTTTTCAGAAATGAAACGATAGATTACAAGCATCTTCCAGAATTTACACAGATAGAAGGCATAGTCATATCAAAAGACGTCAACTTCAGGAATCTCCTCGGGTACTTGAAGGAATTTTACAAAAGAATGGGATTTGAAAGGATAAGATTTCGACCTGGATACTTCCCGTATACCGAGGTAAGTGTTGAACCTGAAGTGTACTTTAAAGACCGTGATGAATGGATAGAACTTGGTGGTGCAGGGATATTTCGTCCTGAAGTTACAAGACCACTTGGTGTCAACGTTCCTGTACTCGCATGGGGACTTGGACTTGAACGGCTCGTGATGCTGAAAACAGGTCTGAACGATATAAGAAATTTCTACTACAAGAATGACTTAAATATTTTGAGGGAGATGCCAGTATGGCTATAGTAACGTTCAAAAAATCGGAGCTCGAACAGCTCATCGGAATGAAATTGGATAGCAGATATTACAAGGAAATAATACCCATGATGGGAGCTCCGCTTGAAAGTATGACAAATGATGAAGTGAGTTTTGAAATATTTCCAAACAGACCAGATATGTTAAGCATAGAAGGGTTTACAAGAAACGTACGGTATTTCCTTGGTCTTGAAGATCCGAAGAGGTATACATCGACGCCGTATAAAATATCGGTATTCGTTGATAAGAGCGTTAAGAACACTCGACCATTTATAGTATCAGCTGTTATAAGAAATGTTGACATAGACGAAGATTTTCTTTTGGATTTGATGCAGTTCCAAGAGAAGATACACGAAACATTTGGGAGAAAAAGAAAAAAAATAGCAATAGGTATACACGACTTGGATATGGTCAAGCCTCCTTTCTACTACAAAGCAGTTGGTGGAAATGAAGTAAAATTCGTTCCTCTTGATATGGATAAGGAGATGACGCTAGAGAATATACTTGAAAAACATCCCAAAGGGATTAAATACAAACATCTTGTTTCCGATAAGTATCCCATACTTGTTGACAGCGAGAACAATGTATTGAGCTTTCCACCAATAATAAATGGAGAACTCACGCGCGTAACAGAGAATACAAAAAATCTTTTTATAGACATAACAGGAACTCATCTTGATTCCCTGAAAAAAGCGTTGAATATAATAACAACTTCCATGGCTGACCGTGGATTTATAGTTGAATCAGTGAGAATTGTCGATGGAAATGAGTGTATAACACCAGATTTTAAGGAACGAACGATGAATGTCGATCTTAATTATATAAAGAAAATAATTGGAATAAACATAAGTGTTGAAAAATTTGTTCAACTTTTAAAGCGCGCTGGTCTTGACTACAATGGGCACGTGCTGATACCTCCTTACAGAACTGATATAATGCACCAAATAGACATTGCAGAAGATGTAGCAATAGCATATGGATATGAGAATATTGAGCCGGAACTTCCAGGAATATTCACACGTGGTACGTCCTTGAGAGAAAACGACTTCAAAACAGCGGTGGCGTCTTTAATGAATGGAATGATGTTCCAAGAAGTTCGGACAATGATATTATCATCTCAGAATGACCAGAATGAAAAAATGAACACGAACAACAATCTCGTCGAAATACTAAATGCAAAATCAGACGAATTTAGCGTATGTAGGCGTGACTTAATGCCAGGGATATTAAATGTTTTCTCTCAAAATAAGCACGTGGATTATCCACAGAGCATATTTGAGATGGGAAAGATTGTATTTTTGGGCCCTACCGAGACAGGCGCTGATGAGACAAACATGATTTGTGCGGCATCATCTCCTGGAAATTACTCTAATATAAGTTCGGTTTTGAAAGAGTTGTTAAGCTCGTTGAAATTGAAATTCAAAATAATTGAACGTAACGATGTTCGATTTATTTCAGGGCGTGCGGGCACTGTTGTTATCGATGGCGATGAAATTGGTGTAATTGGTGAGGTTCATCCGTCAGTACTGAACAAATGGAAAGTCGAGAAACCGGTGGCACTTTTCGAACTTGATATGAGAAAAATTTTTCTTAAGATGAAAACATTGCATAAATCATAATGACCAGTATTAGTATTATTGTGGCTCCTGCACGAAAATAAAATGACGGCCATTTGATGAAAAAGAATAATATTATGACAACAATTGCAGCAGCAAATGCAATATAACTCGATTTTATTTCCCCAATCATCAGAAGAACCCACCAAATATTTTTTGATACCAAGTTTTCGGAACATCAATCTTTTCTCCTGTTATCAATGATGCAAGTTTGTATATGCTCTGGCTTGCAGGGGATGTTGGGTTATGATGAACGACTGGAATCATCTTTGAAATTGCCTCCTTGACATTTTTGTCCTCTGGTATTGTAGCAAGTATTGGGACATTGTCTAAAATCGATGATATCTGTTCGTTGGTAAGCTCATGCTTCTTTCCTGTGACACGATTCACAACTACACCAAGTATTCGCGTTCCTGCCTCTTCAGCTATCTTTATGGTTTTCAGTGCATCTATTACAGCAGGAAGCTCAGGGTTTGTAATAACTATTAAATCATCGCTAGATTCTATGGAGGCGAGGGCTTCTCTGCCAAGACCTGCGGCGGAATCTACTATGACTATGTCGGCTGTGCCTTCAAGTATGTCAAAAACCTTTCTGAGGTTATCCGTATTCAAATCTTTGAGATCCTCGACTGATATTCCAGATGGTATAACTTTCATTCCAAGTGGATGTTCATATACCGATTCGTAAAGATGCGAATCACCGCGAAGAACGTCTTGAAGATTTTTTGGATAAAGGGGTATCCCAAGGTGTATCCCAAGATTTGGCGTAGTCACATTTGCATCTATAACTACAATATTTTTCCCTATTTTACTAAGAACTGTCGAGAGGTTTGCGACAAGTGTCGTTTTTCCGACTCCGCCTTTTCCAGAAGAGATACATATAAATCGTGTCATTCAATCCCCCGCAGATAATAATTGTTTCGTTTATTTAAATAATTAACCGTTTTTAAACATTTTTTCATGAATTATATGTATGATGGAATATTTTATAAATCAAACTGCATTCAACACAACAAGCACATTGAAGTTCATGTACCTTTACACGAAAAATATTCCAACGCTCATTCGCTCTGGTGATTTCACTGCAATAGCAATTTCCATAACGCTATTTCTCATATCACTCATAATAATCAACAAGATAACAACAGCTATGATGAAGGTCATAGAATCGTTTCTCGTTCTGACAATAATATCATACGCATCTTATCTGTTCATAACAGTATTCATATCAAGGTTCCATCAAACTGGAGCAACATTATCAAACATACTTCTGCTGTTCGTTGGAAGTCTATCTATTATACTGGGGCTTTTCGGAGGAATTACTACGCTGTTGAAAAACACATCAACTTACGACAAGATAGATAAGGAGATAGAAAAAGTCAGAAGTCAACCATCACCGACTCAAATGTTCAGTCAATTTACAGAAGGTAACAGCATAGGAAAGAGAATCGTGTACTTAATAATTTCCGAATTTGGTGTGTTCTCATCAAAAACAATCTCAGCACCAAATCCAACCGTAGGAGCCGCAATATTCTTTATATTTGTCTTCGGAGCTCTGATATACATAATGTCATTAAAAGAGCGCACGAAAGAAACGGAACGCTTTCTTATAACACTTGTAGCAGGTATAACAATCGCGATTATACTTGCAGTATCGTGGTCTTCGATGCCACTAATTGATGTACTTTCATTGAAGTTTTTCAGTTCTGACGCACTCGTTGCTGTCGTGACCGGAACTGCCATATCGATGTATATGGGTGGAAAGTAAGAATTATAAACTTAGCGGATATAAAATGCACTATGCCCCTGTAGCTCAGCTTGGATAGAGCATCTGCCTTCTAAGCAGAGGGTCGCGGGTTCGAATCCCGTCAGGGGCATTAAACTTCCTCTTCTATGGAAATGAATTTCAGCGTCAATATTTTAACGAAGTCGTTGAAAAACATCCATGAGAGTGCATAGATCCAAATAAATCCAGCGAGCTTCCATCCGATTGGCTTCAAAATTATTCCATATACTGACATAAGCGTCGCGATCATATCCGTTGATAGTATTGAGGCAAGTAAGTACTTAGATGGATAAGGCTTTTTCCAAAAGTTCTTTCTGTTTCTCGCGACAAACAGGGTTGAGTGCCCCGCAATTATGAGCTTCAAAAATATGAACGTCTGTATGAGCGGAAGAGGAAGCATAAAAACGTCTTTTGCGATGTATAGCGCGAGGAATGTACTCACAACTCCAGCAGTACCAAGCAAAGTGGACAATGTCATAAGGCCTCTGTAGTTCCACTTTATAGGATGCGCCACTTCTTTCACTTTGTCAAGTGAGATCGTCAATATTGGTATATCGTTCAAAAGAGCCAGAAGCGCTATCATCACCGCGGTTATTGGATAAAAGTTGAAAATTACTATAGAGAGTGTCATAAATAGAAGGATGCGTATTGTTTCAGTGATTCTGTACAACGAATAATTTATCATGCGTTGAAAAACTTTCCGTGCCTCGCGCACAGCATCGACTATGACGCTAAGTCCGGGTGAGAGCAAAACAACATCCGCAGCGGCACGCGCCGCATCTGTCGCGCCGGATACGGCTATTCCGCAATTAGCTTCGTGAAGGGCAGGTGCGTCATTTACCCCATCACCGGTCATGGAAACAATATGTTTGTGCCTTTGAAATATTTTTACGATGTTAAACTTGTGTTCTGGGAATACTTCGGAAAATCCATCCGCATATTCAATTTCATCGTCGCTGAGCTTCGATATGTCACTTGCGTGATGTATTTTATCACCAATTCCTATTATATTCGCGATGTGCTTTGCTATTGCTATGTTATCTCCAGTTATCATCTTTATTTTTATTCCAAGCTTTCGTATGGCCTCTATGGCATCCTTCACGTCATCACGAGGTGGGTCGAACAACGGTATTATACCGACGAACTTCCACTTTTCATTAAACTGACGGGCAACACCAATCGCACGGTAACCGCTTTTAGCGAGTTCATCAACTTTAGCATCTATGGATAGGTCGTTGTTTTCGCACAATTTCTTTATGACTTGAACCGCTCCTTTTGAAACTTTGAATATTTCATTTCCATATTTGACTTCCGCTTCCGTTCTCTTTATCACAGGATCAAAAGGAACAAAGTTGACAATATCAAACTTCTTTATTTCATTGTCCACGCGATTACTATACGAAAGCACGGCGTTGTCTATCGGATCGTTGTCCTCTCTCTTAGATGCAAGCGCCGCGGATATTATGACATCTTCCTTTCCAAATCCGTCGTAGGGTATGGGCTCATCTATTATTAGTTTGTTCTTTGTGAGTGTGCCAGTTTTGTCCGAGCAAAGAATGTCCGACCACGCAAGGTCCTCTATGGAAGAGAGTTTTGTCACGACAGCGTCTTTGTTCGCAAGGTTTTTCGCACCAACGGAAAGAGTTATAGAAAGAACTGTGGGAAGTGCCGCAGGTATTGATGCAACCGCGAGTATGAGCGAGTACTTCATTATCTCGGATATGCTTTCATCCCGGAACATACCGACAATAAAAATGACACCGATTAGTATTATAGCAAGGAATATCAGATAATCGCCTATCTTTATAAGCATCTGTTGAAGAAGGCTTTTTCCAGTCGATGATTCAACAAGTTTCACGCTTTTTGCAAAGTAAGTGTGTGTTCCTGTGGCTATAACGACTGCTGTGGATTCCCCGCGCTTTGCTATAGCACCCGAGTACACTGTGTCTCCTTTTCTCTTCTCAACCGGAAGTGATTCTCCCGTAAGCGACGACTCATCTGCCATGATGTATCCGTCTTCAATTCTCATGTCAGCAGGAATTATATCCCCTATGCGTATTTTTATTATGTCTCCTGGAACGAGATACTTGGCGTCTATTGTTTGCCATTTTCCATCACGGAACGCGCGCGCGGTCAGCGCCATTTTCTTCTTCAAAAGCTCGATGACGTTCTCGGCGCTATGCTCCTCTATGAATCCAACTATTGCATTTGATATGAGAAGTGTGAAAATTATCCAAAAGTCAACCATGTGATGTATTGTGAGTGATATCACACCCGCGAGTTCAATCATCCAAGGAATGGGACTCCAGAAATAAGAAAGGAATTTAAGAAGTGGATTTTTCTTCTTCTCCGGTACCTCATTGGGTCCAAACTTTTTTAGACGTTTGGATGCCTCTTCTGATGTAAGACCAAACATTGCACCCCTCCCTGTAAACGATTTAAATTTTTACCAATCAGTTTAATCTATGGGATCCAAAATACTTAAAGACATCGAAGAAAAATGGAACAAAAAGTGGTATGAAGAGCATGCATTCGAGACAGAGCATGACGAAAGGAAGAAGTACTTCTTGAATTTTCCGTACCCGTACATGAACGGATACTTACATCTCGGGCATCTCTACACGTTGATGAAGCTCGAAATAATGGCTCGCTACAAAAAAATGCGCGACTACAACGTTCTGTTTCCTTTCTCATTCCATTGCACAGGAACGCCAATAATCGCCGCTGCGGAGCGCATAAAGGAAGGTGAGGAGAAAGAATGGAACATAATGAGAATGATGGGAATACCTGACGAGGAGATAAAAAAATTTTCGGACCCTGTATATTGGACACAGTACTTTCCAAAGGAGGCGAAGAAAGATTTGATGAGCCTCGGGTGTTCCATAGATTTCAGGCACTCGTTCATAACTACGAATCTCAATCCAAGATACTCAAAATTCGTCAAATGGCAGTTCAGGAAGCTCAAAGAGCTCGGTTACGTCACAAAGGGCGAGCACCCAGTTGTGTGGTGTCCGAACTGCAAAAGCCCTGTCGGAGACCACGCGCGTCTCAAAGGAGAAGGCGTGCGTCCAGAGAAGATGTTCCTCATAAAATTCAACGTTGAAGGACGAGTTCTCCCGTGCGCAACGTACCGTCCCGAGACAACGTTCGGCGTGACGAATATATGGATAAACCCGAACGTTGAGTACGCCATTGCAAAGGTAGACGGCGAGGAGTGGATAGTTTCAAAGAGCTCCGTGGAGAAGTTGAAGGACCAGAAGCATAAAGTTGATGTGATCGGTCGCATTCTTGGTTCCGAGCTCATCAACAAGAAATGCTCAAACAAGCTTCGCTCGGACGTCCCCATACTTCCGGCGGAGTTTGTTGATCCAGAAGTCGGAACGGGCGTCGTGATGAGCGTCCCTGCGCACGCGCCGTACGACTACATAGCGTTGAAAGATCTCGGTGTCGACATAAAACCAATTTCGCTCATAAAGGTTGATGGATTCGGTGAATTCCCCGCTATTGAAATAGTCGAAAGGATGAAAATAAATAATCAAAAGGACTCCGAGAAGCTCGAACAAGCGACGAAGGAAATTTACAAGAAGGAATTCCACACAGGTGTTCTCAAGGACATAACGGGCAAGTACAAGGAAATGAAGGTCAGCGAGGCGAAGGAGCTCATTGCGAACGATTTTAGAAACGAAGATCTCTTGGTTGATTTCTGGGAGCTCCCTGAAGAAGTCATATGCAGATGTCTCACGAGAACGCACGTGAAAATCGTGGACGACCAATGGTTCTTGAAGTACTCCGACCCGAATTGGAAGAAGCGCGCGCATGAGGCGCTTGCACGCATGTCGCTATATCCAGAAGTTGTACGAAAGCAGTTCGACTACGTCATAGACTGGTTAAACGATTGGGCATGCACGCGCGAGTTCGGTCTTGGGACTCCACTTCCGTGGGACAAGAAATGGATCATAGAATCGCTGAGTGATTCGACAATCTATATGTCAATGTACACAATTTGGCACATTTTGAAAAACGTCCCCGAGGAGCTCATTGACGATGATCTGTTCGATTACGTCTTCCTAGGAAAGGGGGATAAGAAAAAGCTCGTCGAGCGCGGCATAGACGAGCGCACTCTTGATAAAATGAGAAATGAATTCGACTATTGGTATCCGTTCGACCTTAGGAACTCAGGGAAGGACTTGATACAAAACCACCTCGCATTTTGCTTGTTCAATCATGTGGCGATTTTTCCAGAGGACAAATGGCCGCGCGCATTCGGCTTGAATGGTCACATAATGGTCAATGGAGAGAAGATGTCAAAATCCAAAGGAAACTTCAAGACAATCCGCGACATGGTGAAAGAATTCGGTGTGTCGCCGCTCCGACTGAGCATTGCGCTTTCAGGCGAGGGCATAGACGACGCGAACTTCGACACGGAGCTCACGAAGTCGCTGACGATGAGAATTGAAAACCTCCTGAGATTTCTGACGTCCAAACACGAGACGAGCAGCGAATGGAAAGTTCAAGACGAGTGGTTCGAGGCAAAAATAGACAACACCGTGGCAGATGTCGAGAGCGCGATGGAATCGATGATGTTCAAAACCGCCGCATCAAAGTGCTTCTTTGACCTTCAAAACGACTTGAAATTCTATTCGAAGTGGCGTGGCACGCCAAACGACCGCGTTCTCAGGAAGTACATCGACGTGCAAACGAAACTTCTGTATCCGTTTATACCGCATGTGTCCTCGGAGGTTATGGAGAAATTGTCGCTCGACGGCAACTGGCCGAGCGCAAAGCGTGTGGAAGTTCCAAAGTACAAGAAGTACGTGGAAACCGTCATGAACGACTTGAAGAGCGTGAAAAAGCTCGCGAAAGGCGAACACGCGAAGATATTCGTCGCGGAAGATTGGAAATTCGATGTCATTGGAAAAGATTTCGCCGAGGCGAAATCCATAATAGAAAAACACGTGGAAAAGTCGATGATTGGAAAGATGCTCAAAATGTACAAAAATGGATCCGACCTTGCAAAGAGCGAGCAGATGAAAGTTTTAAAAGATTCCAAAGACTTTATTGAAAAGGAAACCGGGTTGAGCGTTGAGATTTTGGACGCCGACGAGGGTGACGATGAAAAAGCGCGCGCGTCCACACCTAAGAAGCCCGGAATTTTGTTGTGGTGATAAACATGAAGAAGGGGGATTGCGTAAAAATAAATTATATAGGACGCATAAAGGGAACAAACGAAATATTCGACCTGACGTATGAAGACGTTGCGAAAAAAGAAGGAATATACAACACGAAAATAAAGTACGGCCCAGTGAGCATAATACTCGGTAGTGGTATGGTTCTCAAAGGTCTTGACAAAGCACTTTTGGAAATGAATGTTGGCAGCAAGAAAATGGTTGAACTCAACCCGAAGGACGCTTTTGGAGAGCGCGACCCGAGACTCGTGAAAACGATACCGGAATCCGAATTGAAGAAAAACGGATTCGTTCCGCGTCCGGGGCTCATAGTTGACTTTTCCGGTCTAAAAGGACGCATACAATCCGTCTCTTCCGGCCGCGTGAGAATCGACTTCAACAACCCGATGGCAGGGAAGAATATTGTATACGAAGTCGAAATCGTGGAAAAAATAGACAGCAAGAAGGAAAAAATACGCTCCGTTCTCGAATTCTTCGGGGCGTACAACTATGACGGTAGCATAGAGATAGACGCCGAAAAGAACGAGATAAGGCACAAAAACTCGATACCGGAAAACATAAAGAAGGCTGTTTGGAACATAATCAAGGACTCCGGAATAGCAGACGACATAAAATTCGTCCACGAGTTCCAAAAAGACTCTCAATAAAGTTTTAAATATTTTGGCAATTTATCGTAATTGATAAAGTATAAAAATAGTGGTGGTAAAATGCTGGATAAAAGCAAAAAGAAGAAATCTTCTATAGACGAGGACCTTGAAAAGCTCCTTGAGACAAAAAAAGCCGTCATAAAAGTAGTTGGCACGGGTGGCTCTGGAAACAATACTATAACAAGATTAATGCAAGTTGGAATAGTTGGCGTGGAAACTATCGCGATGAACACAGATGCTCAAGACCTTCTTTACGCTGACGCAGATTCAAAAGTGCTTCTCGGAAAAGAAATAACATCTGGACTTGGCGCTGGCTCGGACCCGAAGATAGGCGAAGAAGCCGCCAAAGAAAGCAAAAACGAGATTAAAAAAGTTCTCACTGGAACAGACATGGTATTCATATCATGCGGCCTTGGGGGCGGCACAGGAACTGGATCCGCACCTGTAATAGCAGATATTGCAAAGAAAATGGGTGCGCTCACAGTTGCAATAGTGACATTCCCATTCTCTATGGAGGGAAGACAACGAATGAAAAATGCGCTCGAAGGATTAGGCAAACTTGAAAAAATCGTTGACACACTTATAGTCATACCGAATGACAAACTTCTCGAAGTTGTGCCTGACGTCTCACTAACAACCGCATTTAAAGTGGCAGATGAAATACTTGTCAATGCAGTAAAAGGAATTGCAGAGCTCGTCACAAAACCAGGACTCGTAAATCTTGACTTCGCAGACGTAAAGGCTGTAATGACAAACGGTGGCCTTGCAATGATAGGCCTTGGGGAATCAGACACAGAGAACAGGGCATTGGAAGCAGCCGAAAAAGCTCTCAACAACCCAATGCTTGACATAGACATAGAAGGTGCAGATGGGGCTCTAGTAAATATAACCGGCGGATCAGGAATAACAATAAAAGAATGCCAGGAAATTGTCGAACGTGTCACAGAGCGCCTCAACGAAAACGCAAAAGTCATATGGGGAGCTCAGATTGAAAAAGGTCTCGGCGATGCGATTCGCGCAATGGTCATAATCACAGGAATAAAATCACCTGTTGATGTTTCGGAAGGCGACCAGAAAAAAGAGCGCAAAAAGGAAATCGAAAAGATACTCGGAATCGATTTTCTTGACTGAGTGATTACCATGGATTTTCGACGATTTGTGCGTCAGTGCAAAAGAGTTCTTAAAATAGCCACTAAGCCAAACAAAGAGGAGTATATGACAAGCCTAAAAGTCATAACCATTGCAATCTTGATCATTGGTTCGATTGGATTTTTGATTTATATATTTATGCATTACGTATTATCTTTAATCGGTGTTTGATATGATAATAACTGTCAGAACTACGACTGGACGTGAGAACATAGTAATTGATGGTATAGAAAAGAGAGTCAAATCTAAAGGTCTCAATATAAAGTCTGTCTTCCACCCAGAAGAGATACGTGGTTACATATTCATAGAAGCAGAAAGTATAGATGACATAGAGGAGGCCATACGAGGAATACCTCATGTACGTGGCATAATCCCGAAAGAAGTCAAATTCTCCGATGTTGAAAGATTTCTCGTTCCGGAGAAGCAGGAGGTCAAAGTCGAGGAGTCTGACATAGTTGAAATAATTGGCGGGCCGTTCAAAGGAGAAAAAGCAAAGGTCAAACGCGTTGATGAAGGCAAGAATGAAATCACGGTTGAGCTCCTCGAAGCCGCAATACCCATTCCTGTGACGATTTCTGTGAATTCTGTTAGAATAGTTGAAAAAGCTCATTAGGTGGTCATATGACAAAGAAAACTGTAAAAGCACTTGTTGAGGGCGGAAAGGCATCCGCAGCCCCACCGCTCGGTCCTGCATTAGGACAGCTAAAGGTGAATATAGGCAAGGTTGTTGAAGAAATTAATAAAAAGACAAAGGATTTTTCTGGAATGCAAGTACCCGTCGAAATAGTCGTCGACACGGGTACGAAGGAATT
>WALQ01000057.1 GCA_015522745.1 Candidatus Aenigmatarchaeota archaeon | reverse complement strand
ATACACGTGGATGGAATTGTGGACATTGGCAATTAAAACAATCATCTCAAATCGGGTGTGCCCTGTTTGATATTCACCCCCTCTTAAAAACATTTAAAAACATAACGGTATATTAATTTTGTTATAATTTGATGGAGACAGTGATTTCATGCCTGAATGCGAAATCTGTGGTGCAGAAGTAAAGCGACTCTACAAGGTCGAAATTGATGGCGTAGTTCTTAACGTTTGTCGTGAATGTGTAAAGCTCGGTAAACGTTTGGATAAACCCAAGAGATTCGTACGCCGACGAAAGCTCATAGAAGGCGGCGAGGAGATAAACGAATCCGAACTCGACCCAGAGTACGCGAAGAAAATAGTCTCGGCGAGGGAGCTTCTCAAGTACACGCGGGAGCAGCTTGCCAAAAAACTCGGTGTGAAGCTCTCGTTCTGGGAAAGGATAGAGAAGGGCGAGGCAAAGCCGACCATGGAAATCGCAAAGCGCGTTGAGCACGTTCTCGGTGTTCAAATAATAAAGAAGCCTGAAAAGACACCAAAGACAATACACGATGTCGCTCAAAAGAGACCAAAGAAGAAACGAAAGAAAAGGATGAAAGTCAGGAATGGAATACCAGACGAGCAATACGACAATGTTGAAGTCAAGTCAAAGCCCGTGCCGCAACTCACGATAGGAGACATTGCGAACATAGTCGTGAAGAAAAAGAAACAGTGATTAACCTGCTATTTTTGGATAAGAAACTTTTTTCTTTCTCGCCATTGCAATTTTCACCGAGCTCAGCAAAATCGTTTCTATTATGACGATGTAAATTATGTTTTCAATCGAGCTTGACACGCCAGCCTCAACTGCAACTTGCGCAAGGGCCGCTGCGGCTATGCCACGTCCGAATATGGAGCCGACGTCTCGTCTCTCAATCTTGTTGAGTCCGAATATCTGCGGGAGCGCTCCGCGCGATATCATGAGCGCCACGGAGATTATTGTTCCGACGATTATTGAAAACAGGTCGTACCTTATCATGATTCCTATGTAAACGAAGAAGAACGTCTTTATTATGAATGTTATCTCATCGTAAAACGAGTCGCTTCTGAACTTCAACGACATTATGTACGTGTTTTTGAGGGTGAGTCCGAAGAACAATGATGCCAGTGCGCCATTACCTCCCAAGAACTCGGTTGTTGAATACACGATGAGCAAAACGGCAAGCGTGTCTATCTTCTTGTTCCCAACATCAAACTTGTTCATTAGCACAAGCCATATTATCCCGGCACCGATGCCAATGACGGATGATATTCCGAACAGGGATATCAGTCGCATTGTTACGGAGCTCAAAGACGCCCCACTTCCCATGAATTCCAGTGTTGATATAGCGAAGACTATGCACAAGATGTCCGTGAGAGATGATTCTATTGTCAGGAGCGAGAACGAATCCTTTCGTGCGTGCATTCCCATGAGAACGGGAATAGCGAACGATGATGACACTCCTCCCAGCGCGAATCCGATGAACAGACTCGTTGCAATGTCAAACCCGTAAAACATGAGTATGACGCTTATTATCGACACAGAGACAACGAAGTTAACAATGGTAATCAAAACACCCATTGGAGCGTCCTTTATCAACGATTTTATGTTGAGGATCAGAGCTCCGTCAAAAAGAATTATCGCCAGTGTCAGTGAGGTGAATATAGGCGCGAATTCTTTTATTGATGCAAGGCGCACAGAATGCGTCACACTGAGAAGAATTCCTATTATCACGAGCGAGAGGACGTCTGGCATGCCAGTTTTCTCAAAAATGAATTTCGCCAGGACGCCGAAGAGGAGTATTATTCCGAGACCGAAAATTATTACAGCAACAGACATAATTATAATTGCTTCGATGAAATAAATAAGTGACGTCTCAACTTTTTTTAAAGTTGCGCGGAAAATACTTATTGGTGAATCCGATGAATTTCAATCCATTGCGCGGTATGCGAGATTTTGAGCCAGGTGACATGATAGTCCGTGAAAAAATAATTGAGATTGCCAAATCCGTCTTCGAGCGCTACGGATTCGACCCGCTCGAAACGCCATCCATAGAGCGTACGGAAATACTCACGGGAAAATACGGGGAGGATGAGAAGCTCATATGGAGGTTCAAAGACCTCGGGGGTCGCGACGTCGCTCTTAGATACGATCTCACAGTTCCGCTTGCAAGGTTCGTCGCAAAGAAGAAGCGCCTTCCACTGCCATTCAAGAGGTACCAGATAGGGCGCGTCTGGCGATACGACAACCCACAACATGGCAGATACAGGGAGTTTTGGCAGTGCGACATTGACACAGTTGGTTCAAAAGATGTGTACTCGGATGCGGAGATAATAAACGTCATAGACAAATCATTGAAAAAAATGGGGATTGAAGATTTTATAATTCGTGTCAACAGCAGAAAAGTTTCCGACGAAATTTTGAAGTCGTGCGGCGTTCCAGATGAGAAGACCTTTCTTGCTCTCCGCGCAATAGACAAGATGGACAAGATAGGCGCAGATGGCGTTCGCGAGGAGCTCACCAAGGCCGGACTTGACGCGGATAAAATTCTCGACATACTTACACGAAAAATTGATGACATACCGCTGAGCGACAGCACAATGAACGAAATTAACGCGCTTGTTGATTATTTGAACAAAATGAACGTGAGGTATAAAATCGATCTTTCCGTTGTACGAGGCCTAGACTATTACACTGGAACTGTTTTCGAGGCGGCTGTCCGGGGATCTGATGTCGGCTCGATATCCGGTGGCGGCCGCTATGGCAACCTCATTGGTATATTTCTTGGGCAGAATATTCCGGCAGTTGGCGGAAGCCTCGGCATAGAACGGATAAACGACATACTGTCTCACACCAAGAAAACAAAGAAGGACGTGCTCTTGATACCGGTCGGGATTGAAAAGAAGGACGTGCTTGATGTTGCAGAGCGCCTCCGCAAGAAGTACAACGTCGACATTTCAATCAAGAGTAGTACGAACAAGAGTCTTCAATACGCAAAATCAGTGGGAATAAATAAGATTTGCTTTGTTGGAAAGAAGGAGCTTTCTGAACGCAAGGTCTTAATAAAGGACTTTGATGGTGGCGAGGAAGAATTCACTTTTTGAAAACAAGCATCCCCTCGCGAAGCACTCCTAATTTTCTTCTTGTAGGCGTTGTTGCTGTGCGTTCATTGCCAATGTAAAGATGCTCCGCTGCAAATCCAACGCTTTCAGCAAGTTCTCGTGTGATTTTCAGAACGTCTATGACTTTGCTCCCGGAAACCCCGTCTCCGATGATTATGTACGCCTTTCCACCTTCGTTTAGAACGCGGCGCATTTCTTTCAGTGACTTGTATATGTCGTCAAAGTACGCGAGCACGTTTGGGTCGTAATTTCCTATCAAGGATTCCACAGAAAATTTTTCTTCTTCCCTCAATCCAAAATAAGACCTTACCGGTGGTCTCGGTGAAAGAGGGAAAAACAATTTGTTTTCTATTCTATAAACGTTTTTGTACTCTATCTTGTTCAGGTACGGTGGCGAGGTGATTATCATATCGACATCTTCAACGCTCAGATTTCTCGCGTCACCGAAATCCACGAACGGTTCGGGGCCACTCATCAATTCTTTAATCATTCGATGCGCGATTCTCTTGAACATAATCCGAAGCGGCGGCACACTTTTCTTTCTAACTTTAAGAGCGCTTCCATCTTTGTAAACGTAACTGCATTTCATTGTCGCGTTCATTAACCCGAGCGTAAAGAAGTCGCCATACTTTCCAGGAATTGATTTTATGACGCTCTTGAAGAATTCGACATCTTCGAGGGTGTACTTTGAAAACCATTTTTTCACATCCTTCTTTATTGGGAGCTTTATAAACTTCTGCGAAAATATGTACTTGTAATATTCTTCGAGTTTTTCTTTGTCGTAATTCCTCGTCTTCGTCCTCGAGACGAAAACCGCTATGGGCGTGACGTCAAACCCGTAAGAGCTCACGTTCATCTCTTTTGCTGCCAATAGAGTTGTTCCGCTTCCACAGAACGGGTCAAGAACAGTCGTGGGTCGCTCTTTTTTTATTGTATCAACAACGAGCTCTCGTGAGAACCCCTCTTTGTAGTAAAACCAGTTGTACACCGGTGTTTTCTTGTTCGGAACGAACGTAAAGAGATTCCCATCAATTCTGTCGATTTTCATAATTTCATTTGGTGTAATGATTTAAAATGATTTGCCGCAATAATCATTTATGAAAATAGTCCCTGACACATCCGTTATAATAAATGGAATACTCACGAGCAAGATAAACGAGCTCAAGGGCGCAACAATAGTTATACCTGAATTTGTCACGAGTGAGCTCCAGGCCCAGGCGTCGCGTGGGCGCGACATAGGGTTCCGCGGTCTCGAGGAAATAAAAAAGCTTCGTGAACTCGAGAAAAAAGGTGTAATAAAGATAACAAAAGTCGGGCGCAAACAGACACTCGAGGAGATAAAGCTTGCAAAGTCGGGGCGCATCGATTCGCTTATAATTGATATAGCAAAAATGTCAAAAGCAGTTTTATACACGTGTGACTACGTTCAGAAACTCGCCGCTGAGGCGGAAGGCGTTGAGACAAAGTATTTTGAATCGTACAAAAAAGTCTCTTTGAAGAAAATAAAATCCCTTCTCACGGATGACACGATGAGCCTTCACTTGAAAGAGGGCGTGCCACCAATGGCAAAGCGCGGACGTCCAGGAGACTTTAAGCTCGTAAAAGTCAAGAACAGTGTGATTAGTAAAAAGGATTTGGAGGATATAATTTCCGAAATTACAACCGCTGCGAGATATGAAAGTTCGGGATTTTTTGAATTTGGTTCTCATGGTGTATCTGTAATACAACTTGGAAATATGAGAATACTTATAGCAAGACCGCCATTTTCAGATGGAATTGAGATAACAATCGTGCGTCCCATAACAAAAGTTAGTTTGGATGATTACAAATTGTCAAAGAAGTTGAAGGAGCGCCTCGATGAGCGCGCCGAGGGGATTTTGATAGCGGGTCCGCCCGGCTCGGGAAAGAGCACGTTTGCGTCTTCGCTTGCCGAGTTTTACAGGAGCAAGGGAAAGATAGTCAAGACAATGGAGTCGCCGCGCGACTTGCAGGTAGGAAAGGAGATAACGCAGTACGCCCCACTCGAGGGGAGCTTCGAGAAGACGGCAGACGTTCTTCTGCTTGTCCGCCCGGATTACACGATATTCGACGAGGTTCGGAAGACAGACCACTTCCGCGTTTTCTCGGACATGCGGCTCGCGGGCATAGGGATGGTGGGCGTCGTCCACGCGACGGAGCCCATAGATGCCATACAGCGGTTTATGGGGCGGGTTGAGCTCGGCGTCATACCCCACGTCATAGATACCATAATATTCATAAAAGACGGTAAAGTGAAAAAAGTGTACACACTTAACCTTGTTGTTCGAACACCAACAGGAATGAACGAAAGCGATCTTGCACGACCACTCGTTGAGGTGCGTGACTTTGAGAACGGTGAACTCAAGTATGAAGTTTATACATACGGAGAGGAAAATGTGGTCATTCCAGTTAACAAGCAGGAGACATCATTGCAGAAACTTGCAAAGGAAAAAATATATGAAATGATAAAGAAATTTGATGAAGATGTTGAGATATCGTTTATTAATGATGGAAAAGTTCTTGTGAGAGTTTCCAATCCAAAGATACCAAAAATCATTGGAAAAAAAGGAAGGATGATACAAAAAATAGAAAAGAAGCTTGGTGTGTCCATAGATGTTGAGCCAAAAGTTCCTGCATTTGGTGACCGTGTGGATTTCAATGTGAGTGAAAAGGGAAACAGTATTATTTTCACGTTCAACGACTCGATGAAAGGAAAAAATGTAAATTTCTACTCTGGTAACGAGTATGTGTTCTCAGCAACTGTCGGACACACAGGAGTGATAAGAATAAACAAAACCAGTGAAGTTGGAAAACATCTACTACCAGGAATAATAAAGGACAAAATACATATCTTTTCGTGATGCTATGAATACGAAAGTTTTTTTCATTGTCTTTGTGATTGTATCAACAGTTGCATTTTCAAATACCATACTTACGTATCCGAACAGTATGAGTGTTGTGAGAGGAAATAATATTACATTCACAGTATTTATCGGAGGAAGTGGAAAGTGTTCTGTTTGGACAAGCGGGCGATACTCAACAAGTCCGAAATCCGTTGATATAAGAAATGATGAAGTTGAAAGATTTTTGGTTACGTACATATCTACTGAACCTTGTATAGGAGAGAGGTACATAACTCTTTACGCAACAAATGCCGTACCAGTAAAAATAAAATTAACAGTTCTTCCAAACGATGGTGACAAGAAAGTTATAAATGAAACTTTTGCAAATTATGCTAAAAAACTCAATTACATAAGAGACAAAATATCTAATGACCCAAATGCTACGGCAAATGGAATGTTCGGACTGACAAATATAGTGATTGAGAAGCTCTGGATAGTTGACAGTTATATACGTTCGGGAAACTACTATGAAGCTGCAAAGTTAATGAACGATATGAAACCTCAATTGAGTGCACTTGAAAGTTATACCGGTACTACGGAATCTCCATATAAAGGTTATGTGATTATAATAGTTGGAATTTGTGTTTTGATATTATCGATAGTGATTTTTGAGGTTGCTCGTCATTTTATGTTGAAATAAGCCCTCGTAGCTCAGTTTGGATAGAGCACCTGCCTCCTAAGGAGGTGATCTGAGCTTCGGCGATGAGGAGGAGATAGCAGGGGGTCGCGGGTTCGAATCCCGTCGGGGGCATCAAAACAAAAATAAATATCTTACAACAATATTATTTTATGGATCCAGTGTTTTTCATCGGAGTTGTAATAATTCTTTCGACGATCCTCGCTATAATATTCTACAAGATGAATCAATCTCCCATATTTGGCTATATAATAGCTGGAATACTTGCCGGCCCAGGATTTGGGATAATCAAGGATCCAAGTATAATAAATCTGATGTCTCAAATGGGTGTAACGTTTCTTCTTTTTATCGTCGGCCTTGAGCTTGACATTCATAAAGTAAAGAAAAACGGATTCAAAAGTTTTGTCATATCAATAATTCAAATAATTTTTGTGTTTTTAATATCATATTCGTTAAGCAGAATTTACTTTGGCATCACGGCATCAGTATTCATTGGTATACTTGTATCATTTTCGAGCACCACGATAGTTGCCAAATTTTTGAACGAAAGTGGGGCCATGAACTCCGCCCACGGAAAAATATCCATAATGTGCCTCATAATCCAGGATATAATTTCCATACTAGTGTTGTCGTTGATGAAATCAATACGCGTGAACATATACACGCCATTTATCAAAGCCGTCGTATTTATAATCATAACGTATCTGCTATCGAAGTTAATCGTCAAAATGCTCGATTCTATATCAAAATCACGTGAGCTCCTTTTGCTCTCGACTGTGTCCATGGTGTTCTTTTTCGGATGGCTTGCAAACTACCTCGGACTCAACTCGGCGCTCGGCGCGTACCTCGCGGGTTTCTTCCTGAGCTCCTCCGTTCTTTCTTATGAAATTTCCAGTGAGATAAAATCTCTTCGCGATTTTTTCATAGTTCTGTTTTTCTTCTCGGTTGGAACGATGTTTGAAATGCCGACGATGAAAATGCTGGAACTCGTTGGAATGTTTTTGCTTTTGGGGATGATTGTAAAGTTCGTGGTCGTTTTCTTTGAAATGAAATTCTTTAAATACGGAAACAGAACGTCGTTTATGACAGGGGCGTTGATGGCGCAGCTTTCCATATTCTCACTCATAATAGCTCAGTCCGGGTACTCGTATGGGTTTTTCACAAAGGATTTTGTCACATCCGTTTCAATAGCGGTTGTCTTTTCCATGCTCATAAGCACATATATAATGAGATATTCAGAGCGCCTTTACGAGCTCGTGTCAGACATCATAAAGCCGCTCGACAAGTTCAACGATGAGAAGCTCGACAATGCGCCGAAGCGTATCAAGAATCACATAGTAATTTTCGGAGCTCACCAAATTGGTATGAAGATAGCAAAGAGCCTTCGAAACACGAAAAAGAAGTTCATAATCATTGATATCGACTCCTGGAAGATAAAGAAGCTCATAAGCAGGAAGTACTTTGCGGTTTATGGCGACATGAACAGCCCGGAAGTTCTTGAACGCGTGAACTTGCGGAAAGCGAGGATAATAATCTCGACTGTGTCCCGCTTTGAGTACAACGCGCTTCTCCTCCAACGCACGAAGAAAATGAACAAGAAAGCAACGATGATATTCTTTGCAAAAAATAAGGACGATGCCCTGAAGCTTTATGCAATGGGAGCTGACTTCGTCATGATACCGGAGATTTTCGGCGGAAAGAAGATTTACGATTACCTCGTCTATCTGTCCCCTCGCGGAATACGGCGCTGGGGGAAGAGGAGGTACAAGGAGCTCCTATCGGACGAAGATATTTAAAGGATTTAAATAAAATTGAAATAAATAATTTGAGGGGATGGGTATGAATAAGAAAATCTATTTCATATTTTTGCTCTTATGCGCACTGCCACTTGCATTTGGCACTACGCTGAATGTGAGCTCAACTGGGTCCGAACAGCCGATCGTGAACAGGAATTACAATTCCTCGACACTCTTCGATGTGATGGTTCTGAACCTTTCCGCCAACGAGAGCTCCGTGAATATCACGAGCATAAACTTCACGATAACGGGAAGCGTCTTGAACGGAACATACGGAAACATAAGCGAGATACTTCTCTACAACGGAGCAAACGTCATCGGGAGCGAATTGCTTGAAAACGAGAGCTCCGAAAATGACACGGTTCTTGTTCATATCAACAACGGTTTCGTTGTTAACACGACGCCCGAGTACATCACGGTTAAGATGAACATCACGCCAAGCGCGACGACAGGTGTCACGTTTGGGGTCAACCTAACATCAAATACCAGCATAACGACTGGCAACTCTAGTGATTTGATAAACGGGTCGTTTCCAATGTTCTCCGGAAACGTGGAAATTGCGAATCTTCACGCAACCGCCGAAGTCTCGCCGCATTATGTTGACACGAACGTCGCGAATCAGACGCTCACTTACACGATAAAGCTCTTGCCGGGAACGGATAACGTAAAGGAGATACATATAATTTTCCCAGATAATTTCACTGTTGAAAATGTTACTCTGGTGAAAACAGGACCTAATGAAAAGACAATAGATTATGAAACTAGTTGTTCTTCTAATGTTTCAGTAGACCACGTGTGCCTTGAACTTGGTCAGGAGACAAACATCACATTTTCTGGAGCCGGTGTGGATTCCTCATCAGAAAACAGTACCATAACGGTCAAATTCCTTGCCGACACTCCTTCATCAAGTTTTGGCGGCCGAATAAACTCAACTATTGATGATAGTTTCATTCCATTTACAACGAATACAACTTGCGATGGAAATAGCACGATGATAAATGTAAAACAGCTTATCAAAGTGTCCGGAATTTCCGCCATAAAAAACCGCGCGTTTGCAAACGGAAAGGACTACTGGGAATTCAATTTGACAATAAATATAACGGAAAACGTGACAGGCCTGCTTCAAATGAGAATGGACAATTGGACGGACGACAGTGGCAAACCCGACCACTTTATCGCAATAAACGGCAACGCGCTCATATACGAAAGCGGCCACACGGACAGGAACTCGACGGTTGGGAACTCGTACGCAAACGGAATATCGTTCACAAACGCCGTCGGTGAGAAGAACATAATACTGAAAATGACTATACCACAGAACACG
>WALQ01000056.1 GCA_015522745.1 Candidatus Aenigmatarchaeota archaeon | reverse complement strand
CGTCGGCCCGGGTGGCTTATAGAAATAGCCAAAGAGCGTATACGTATACTCTTTGACGAGGCGAAAAAAGCCGCCTCAGAGGGTGAGTATGTTTTTGCCGATAGGTATGTTGAAATAGCGCGAAAAATATCCATGCGTTACAATGTCCGCATACCAAAAGATTTAAAAAGAAAATACTGTAAATATTGTTACACATATCTGGTTCCTGGCGTTAATTGTACATTTCGGACGAATCCGAGGATGAAAGCTCTGGAAGTGAAATGTCTGAAATGTGGCAAAGTTATGAGGTATCCTCTCAAGCCGAAGGATACGTTTAAATAATTTTGCTAAGGATTATATGAAGAGTTGCTACAAAAATATGGTGATAGAATGGTAACAGTTAGAGATGTCGACCAAGGAAAATTTGTTAGTGCGCTTTCCGAAAAATTGGAAAAGATGGAAAATTTGAAGATGCCAGAATGGGCAAAATTCATCAAGACGGGATCACACGTTGAGCGACCGCCACAACAAGATAATTGGTGGTATATGAGAGCAGCAAGTGTTCTTAGAATGATATACTTGGATGGACCCGTTGGTGTTGAGAGGCTTCGATCTTATTATGGAGGTCAGAAAAATCTTGGTCACAGACCGCACCATTTCAGGAAAGCAGGCGGAAAAATCATACGCTACATCATACAAAAATTTGAAGAGGAAGGCTTCGTGACAAAAAATGAGAAAGGAAAACACGGACGTATGATAACGCCTAAA
Source organism: Candidatus Aenigmatarchaeota archaeon (assembly GCA_015522745.1). Lineage (GTDB taxonomy): Archaea > Aenigmatarchaeota > Aenigmatarchaeia > GW2011-AR5 > WALA01 > WALA01. Next base: position 3,863 of record WALQ01000056.1, on the reverse strand, counting down.
GGTCAGAAGTTTCTCGATAGTGTTGCAAAGGAGACATATCAGTGATTTGTATGAATGAAGATGAAATTAAGAAGCGAATGTTGGAAAAAATGATGGGCGCAAAAGATGACGTGCGCAAGGAGATAAAGGGGGTTCTGTCTCGAATTCTCGACAAAGCCGCCTATGAGCGCCTTGGGAACATTCGTCTTGTCCGGCCGGAACTTGCTCGCCAGCTTGAGCTCTATCTCATACAACTTTACCAGTCTGGACAAATAAGAAACGTCGTGACAGACGAACAGCTCAAACAGATATTGTCTATGTTAACAAAGAAGAAAGATTTCAAAATAAGGAGGTTGTAAATATGTCTAGTATTAAGGAATTTGGAAAAAAGGTAAAACTGATAGCTGCATCAAAGAAGCAGAAGAGAAATCCACGTTGGACTGATATCAAGAAGTACGGAATTAAACACGCGATAACAAGAAGGATAAGAACGATAACAAAACATTGGCGAAGTGGAAGGAATAAAATATAAGGTGATTGTATGGAGAATGTTTATATTATACCGTTTAGAAAGGCGTTCAAAAAGCCAAGGACAAAAAGAGCTGATTCGGCAATTCAAATAATAAAGGATTTCATCATGCGTCATATGAAAGTTACCGAAGTACGCATAGGAAAGCACCTCAACGAGTTCATTTGGTCACGTGGGCGTGAGAAGATACCAAGACGCGTCAAAGTGAAGTCGTTTACTGAGGAGAAAGACGGGAAAATGATTGCGAAAATTGAACTCATTGGGTTCGAATACAAGTCATTGCAGGTCAAAGCGCCAGTTGAGAAGAAGGCACCTGAAAAACAGAAGGAAGGTGCGCCAAGCGAAAATGCAGGCGAGCAGGAAAACGCCGCCAATGAAAGCAGAGGCGCTTCCGAGGGTGAAGAAACGGCAGAGAAAAAAACAGAGCCATCAAGCAGCGATAATAACGAAAAGCCAGCGGATGACAATGCAGACGAGAAGCCATCGGAGCTCAACCAAGAGACAGCAGGAAACGATGAGAAATCAGAAGAGCCTAAAAGTGCGGAAGAGTCCAACGAAGCGGAGAAGTCAAATTAGACCTTGGTGACATTTTTATGAAATTTTTTTCTACAAATTTTGAAGGAGATCCAAATCTGGGGATGTATGGATTTGCAACGGACAAATACGCACTTCTCGGAATAGACAAAAAGCTTGATTTGGGGGTCGAGAAAAAAATAGTTTCAATTGCCGGGACAAAATTTGTTGGAATGTTTGCCACGGGAAATTCCGAAAAAATTGTTGCAACCGGCCTTGTGGAATCACATGAACTCGCCGAGCTAAAGAAAATTGCAGATGTTCTTGTGCTTAAATCGGATTTCACTGCTGTGGGAAATCTTCTGCTACTTAACGACAATGGATGCATAATCTCACCGCTCATATCAAGCATGAAAGAGAAAATAGAAGAATTTCTTGGGGTCAATTGTGCTGTGACTAAAATTGCCGGGACAAACATCGTTGGGTCATGCGCTATTTGCAACAATTCTAGGTGCGCCGTTCATCCGGGGGCGAGTTCAGGTGAGATTGAGATAATTGAGAAAACACTTCGCGTAAAAGTGGGACCATCGACGGCAAACTTTGGATCCCCATTTGTGGGGTCGTGTATAATAGCAAATGACAACGTCGTCGTTGTTTCGGAGCAGGCAACAGGACCAGAACTATCTATGTTGAACGATGTTTTTTACTGACATTTTTTAAAGTTTCTTGGCAATTTTTATCGGGTGTTTTTATGGATGTTAGAAAGGAATTTGAACAGAAATATGCTCGTCAAGAAATGGTAAAACTCGAACTTGATGCGTATATGCGCGAGCGCGAAGAAATTGCAAAAACATTGAACGACCTTGTGATCACGGAAAAGTCCATAGACGACATTGTGGGTAGTGAAAAAGGGGCTAATGTACTTACAAACATAGGCTCTGGTACATTCATTCCCACAAAAATAAGTGATGTAAACAAGGTTTTTGTTTCTGTTGGCTCTGGTATAGTCATTGATGTAAAGCCCACCAAAGCAAAGGAAATTCTTTCTGAAAGGATAGAAAAGCTTCGGAAGATAGATTTTGAATATGCAAAAAAGGCGAATGAATTTGCAACGGAGTTAGAACAGTTGCAAACCGAACTTGAAACACTATCGAAACAATTGAAGTGAGCGTGATATAATGTTTGGAATTTTCAAGAAAAAGCTAAAAGACGTTGTTAGTAAGATATCCAAAAAGATTTCTGGTGGGAAAGTTGAAGAGCAAGTTAAAGAAGAGAAAGCTCAAGAGAGTCAAATCGCCGAGAAATCGGAAGAAATGAGAGAAGAGAAAGTCGATAACGGTGCGAGTGTTTCTCAAAAGCCGGTCGCTGAACTTCCAAGTGAGGAAAAGGCAAGCGAAGAAGCCACTTCTAATGCCGAGCAGGAACAACTCAAGGAGCTCACTGAAGAGCCATCCATTTCAGGAAGCGAAGAAAATGAAACAGGCGAAGAGATAGTTCACGAGGAGCACATCGTTGCTGAGATTCCGGAAGAGAAAATGGTACAAGAGGAAGAGCACAAAGAATCGGAAAGTGCTCCTGAACGCGAAGAGCAAACAGATTCAACGAAAACGGGTTCGGAAGATTCGATAAAAAGTGTTAAAGAAGGGAGCGATAAAAGTGTAGAAGAGTCAACCAATGCCGGAGTCTTAGAAGAATCCACGGAGAAAGAGGAAAAATCATTGGAGAAATCACCAAATCGCGAAGAAAACGTGAGCGCGGAAATCGTTCCCACGAAAGAATCTGATAAACTTAAAGAAGAACATGAAAAAGAGGCGCCAAAGGAAAAAAATAAAGTCGGGTTTTTCAAACGGTTTGTTAAAAAAATTACCGAGAAGAAAATCACCGAAGACGATTTCAATTCCATAGTTGACGATCTCAAGATAACCCTTCTCCAAAACGATGTTGCGTTCGAGGTTGTTGAGAAAATAATAAACGATATGAAAGCGGAGCTCATTGGGAAGTCCGTGAGGCGCGGAAATGTATCAAACGAAATAATTTCAGCGCTTAGGAGGTCGCTCTTGAATGTTCTTGATCAAAAATGGATTGACATTGAAGAAATCATAAATAAAAAAGATGAACCAGCTCTTATAGTTTTTGTTGGATTTAATGGTGTTGGAAAAACAACAACGCTCGCGAAGTTGGGGTACATGCTCAAAAGCAGGGGTCATAAAATTGTTTTCGCGGCCGGAGACACGTTCCGTGCGGCATCCATAGAGCAGTTGGAATATCACGCAAAAAAGCTTGATGTTCCATTGATAAAGCACGACTATGGTTCCGACTCTGCTGCGGTGATATTCGATGCGGTGAAACACGCGAAGGCAAAAGGCTACGATGTTGTGCTCGCCGATACAGCTGGTAGGTCGCACGCAAACGTTAATCTCATGGATGAACTCAAGAAAGTTGTGCGCGTCAACAACCCGAACTTCAAGATACTCGTTGTGGATTCTCTCACGGGGAATGATGCAGTTGAGCAGGCAAAACGATTCGACGAAACGGTTGGAATTGATGGAATCGTGCTCACAAAATTCGATGTCAACGACCGCGGTGGCGCAGCGCTCTCTGTGGGGTACATAACGAAGAAGCCCATACTTTACATAGGCACGGGGCAAGAATACGAGGACATAAAGAAGTTTGAACCAGACGAAATCGTCAAGGAGCTCCTTGGGGAATGATCATTTAAACGTTTTTTCCACTCGTTTTATTTTTCCAGAATCTGTACCATGCCCAAATGTATCCAAAGTTTGATGCAATTTTCTTGTAAAATTCGATCTCTTGTTCTTTGGGTTCTTTATCATCTTTGAGG
>WALQ01000055.1 GCA_015522745.1 Candidatus Aenigmatarchaeota archaeon | reverse complement strand
GGTTCGCTTACAGTAGACATATTCACGGATTCTAAATTCTACATATCAGAATCCGGAACGCGCGGCGTGGAACATTACATAATGTTTCCAATCGGAAAGAAGCGTTCGGGAAAAATTCACATAATGGCGGGTGGATCGTCTGGAAACACCGTGTCGTACCTGTCGAAGCTCGGAATGAAGACGGGATACTTTACAAAAGTCGGCACCGACCGGTTGTCAGATTTCTCCATTGATGATTTGAAGAAGAGAAACGTCGATGTGAAACATATAATAAGAGACCGCGAACTTGAAATAGGTCGAACGCTCGTGCTCATATCGAAAAATTCGAGGGACACAACACTCATAGTTGATCATGGAGCGGCATCGTTCCTGACCAAAAAGGAGATTGATAAGCACGGCAAGTTTCTCTCATCAGCTAAACTCATTGACCTTACAAGTTTTACCGGAAAAACAGTTGACGCCATAAAAGAAATATTCAAATACGGAAAAGTTTTCTTCGCGCCAAGCAGGACGATGATAGTCAAACACAAGAGCTCCGTCAAGAAGATGGTGAAGAAATCAAAATTTTGCGCAATGAATGAAGGCGAATTTGAGCTCCTCTTCGGGAAGTTCGAAAAGAATGCGAAGAAGGTCGGGGTGAAATGCTTCGTCACACACGGAGCGAATGGAATATCGTATTTCGATGGAAAGAGAATTTACCGCGTCAGTGGAATTCGAGTTCAGGACGTGAAGAACACGACTGGGGCGGGAGACACGTCCGCCGCATGGTTCATATACGGTGTGCTGAATGACATGAGCCCCGAGGAAATAATAAAATACGCCTATGCGGCAGGGGCGATTCATGTTCAGAGTAAGTATGTCGGAGCACGCGAAGGCACGCCGACGAAAATAGATGTAGAAAAATTTTTAAAGAAACACAATCTTAAAACAAAAATCATTGGTGTCTAAAGCCCCGGGAGGGATTCGGACCCTCGACCTGCTGCTGTCCCGATATACATTGGTTTCCTTACGAGGCAGCCACTCTACCAACTGAGCTACCGAGGCACAAAATATTTTTGGCGACTATCTTTTTATTGTTTTTTGAATTTATCCATAAATTTTCTCTCATTCATATCAAAATAAAATTTAAAGAAAATTCCCAGAATTGAGACTTCATAAGGAAAAACTATCCACTTGTTGTCAACTTCTACATAAAAATCTGGTATCTCTGAAGATGACGGTTTCAGAAAAAGTGTAGCAATCCTCGTTGTTATTCCTGGATATTTTTCGAGGAGATGTTTTGCCTCCTTTATCGTCTTTCCGCTATCTACAAGGTCATCCACAACAAGAACATTTCTGTATTTGGCAAGATCTTCCGGAACCTTTCCGTAAACAACTATATTTCCCTGATTTTGCCCCTTGTATGATTTTATTCGTATTTCAAACATAGGAATCTCAAAATAGTTTGAAATGAACGTGGCTGGGTATTTACCCCCATTTAAAATTGCAAGAACAGCATCTGGTTTATAATCTTCTTTTTGTATTTTCTGGGCAAGCTTGCCGATAATTTTCATATACTCTTTTGGTGAAAGATACCTTTTCATGAAATCACTGTTTTTCTGATATTTTATCAGTTAACTTTATAAAGCGGGTGCCCGGAGTTGAACCGGGTTAGACCGGTATCTGCGATTCTTGTTTTTTTCAAAGCTCTCCTGATGAAGCCCTTTCTTTTTAAGAAAGGGTTTCTCTGCAGCCGGTCACATGGCCGTTCTGTCACGCCCGCGTATTTAATGATTATTTTTACAAACATTTATTAAGGTTTCTGAGCACGCAATTTTTTTCGAATGAGCTCCGCAACTTTCTCAGGAATTGCTGTATTTACAACTGCATCTGTGTCTATTTCGAATCCGGCGGATATTTCCAGGCGCGGTCTTATCATAATTCTCATATGATAATCGTCTTTCAAAACCTGTTTCACAACAAGATTATACGAGAAATCACCAATCAATGATTTCATGGCTTTCATCAAAGTTGATATTGTTTTCGAAACGTCACTTATGTCACTTTTAGTGAAATATGATATATTCCTCATTTTTTTCTTTGGAACTATCCAAACCTCGTATGGAGATTCAGAGAAAAATGGTGCGAAGACCACAAAACGTTTTGTTTTCATTATCAGCCGCTCGGACTTCGATTCAACAGAAAGTATCCTTTTCATCTCTTCGATGTGTTTTAATTCGACTTTGATCTCGTTTGGAATGAAGTTTATGGCCATGATTTGTGAATGTGGATGCCTGAGTGATGCGCCAGAAGCATCTCCATGGTTTTTGAATATTGAAATGTACTTTATGTGTTTTCTTTTTGAAAGGTCTTTAAACCGCTCTATGTAAGTTATAATTGTATTCCTTATGTGCTCAATATTACGGAAATCACTATGATGATTTGGCGACTCGACAACTATCTCATGGTATCCAAAGGCGGATAGAACATAGAAATCGTTATGAACGCTACCAAACTCGGGTTTTACGATTGGAAAAGCATTCTTGAATACGCGTGTCTTCCACTTCTTTTCCCCAAGTCTAAATATCTCTGGCGGTGTTTTATCCTCGTTGCCTGGGCAAAACGGACAGAATTTTTTCTTTTCTTTTACTGGAACTATCTTTATGTCTCTTGGACGTTTCATTCGGTCCGGACAAAATATTATTTTCTTCCCATTGAGAGGATTGATCCTGAGTTCATTCATCTGACCACCTAATATAAAAATGGTATGCATAATTT
>WALQ01000054.1 GCA_015522745.1 Candidatus Aenigmatarchaeota archaeon | reverse complement strand
GTTTCATATAATAGTTTTAACCCTCACAACAATAGTTTTAATAATTTGCGCGGGCAGATAAATTTATGGAGTTCAAGAGAAACACGTTCAAGCGCATTCTTGAAGAGCAGGGAGCTCAGCGCATATCAAAAGACGCAGCTGGGGAACTCGCTAAAATAACGGGAGAAACCGTGGAAAAAGTCATAAAGACCGCCATAGAGTACGCGAAACATGCAGGAAGAAAGACCATAATGCGCTCCGATGTCAAGGCAGCAATAAAGGACATCAGTCAATGAGTCTTTTAATTCTTTTCTTCCATATGTAAATTATGAAATCATATGAAGAAGTTGTCGAGCTGTTGAAATCAAAAGGTCTCTCGGAAAGTGATATCAACGATAAAATAGAAAACAAAATAGAAGAATTCTCCGGACTCATATCAAAAGAGGGAGCCGCGTACATGGTCGCCGCTGAAAATGGAATAGATCTCAAGGAGAAATCAGACAACAGATTGAAGATAAAAAACATCATACCAGGAATGAAGAATGTTGAAATTGTTGGCAAAATTATGCGCGTGAGCTCAGTGAAAGAATTCTCACGTAACGACAAAACCGGGAAAGTGTGCTCTGTGTACCTAGGTGATGAAACCGGAACAATACGTCTCACGTTGTGGGATGACGAAACTGATGTTGCAGATAAGATAAAAGTTGGAGACGTCATAAAAGTATACGGCTACACCCGTGAAGGGCAACTTGAACTTCGTTTGGGGCGTTATGGAAAAATCATAAAAGTAGATGAGAAAATAAATGCAGTTCCAATTAATGAAAAGAACCGTTCAACGATAAAATCATTGAGTGCTGGAGAGAGAAAGGAATTGCGTGCAGCACTTGTTAAAGTATTTGAAGGAAAGCCAATATTTTATAGGTGTCCCATATGTGGAAAACGCATAATAGAGGAGAATGGTGTGTTAAAGTGTCCGGAGCATGGTGAGGTTGAGCCTATACCATCGCTCGTGGTATCAGGAATAATAGATGATGGAACCGAGAATATACGTGTGGTGTTCTTCCGCAACGCTGCTGAAAAAATCCTCGGAATGAATGCAAAGGAAGTTGAGACAAAGATGAAACTTGGTAAGAGCGCTTACGACTCAATTGAGCTCGGAAAGGATTACATATTCTCTGGACGCGTAAAGAGAAATGACCTCTTTAACCGTCTCGAATTCATCGTAGATGACGTTCGTGAGCCAAACGTCATTGAAGAAATAAAAATGTTGATTGGTGATGAAAATGGCAAAAAAGAATGAAGAAGAAAATATTGAAAGTCTGCCAGGTGTTGGACCAAAGGCAGCTGAAAAATTACGTGCTGCTGGATACGTTGATCTCATGTCAATTGCTGCGGCATCTGCAGGTGAGCTCTCTGCAGCAGCCGAAATAGGAGAAGCGACATCAGAGAAAATAATTACTGCAGCACGTTCAAAACTAAAAATGGGTTTCAAGACGGCCGATGAAGTTTATGAGATAAGGAAACAAGTTGGAAAAATAACAACGGGTAGCAAGGCACTCGACAACCTTCTAAACGGTGGCATAGAAACGCAAGCTATAACAGAAACACACGGCGCATTTGGTTCGAGCAAAACACAGCTCGCGCACCAACTTGCCGTGAACGTGCAACTTCCTGAAGAGAAAGGAGGTCTTGCTGGAAAGGCAATATACATAGACACGGAAGGAACATTCCGACCTGAGAGAATAGTCCAAATGTCAAAAGCGCTCGATCTCGACTCTGATGAAGTTCTGAAAAACATACTCGTCGCGCGCGCGTACAATTCAGACCATCAAGTTGTTCTCGCCGAGCAATCGAAAGATGTAATAAAGGAAAAGAATGTAAAACTGCTCATAGTTGATTCACTCACATCATTGTTCAGAACAGATTACTCGGGGCGTGGGGAGCTCGCCGCGAGGCAGCAGAAGCTCAACAGGCATCTTCACACACTGCAGAAAATTTCAGACTTATTCAATATTGCCATTTATATAACTAACCAAGTTATGAGTGACCCTGGAATGCTTTTCGGCGACCCGACGAAGCCAATAGGTGGAAATGTCCTCGGTCACGCTGCAACATACAGATTGTACTTGAGACGCGCAAAAGGCGGAAAGAGGGTTGCAAGATTGATAGACTCACCATGCCTTCCAGAAGGAGAAGCGATATTTCAAGTGACAGAAGATGGAATAAGAGATTAAAGGAATGAACGAATGTGGGAATCAACGTCTGCTCTCAACCGACTATAATTCACTCTTGTATTTTTTCAAACCTTCCTCAAATTCTACTTCGCTCTTTGAAATTTCTTTTATTTCTTTACTATCCAATATTTTAAAATATCTAACTGGTTTGTTCATTTGCTTTGTGAGTTTAATTTCTTCAAGCACGCCATCACTAATTGGGCCAAAGACCCACAATTCATCGGCTTTTTTAACTAGGTTATTATTTGCATTTCGTATAATCTCTCTATCAACAGCATCAAGCATGAAATATTCAAAAATCATAAACGGATTTAAAGGAACACAATTCTGTTCCAAGATAAATTTAGAAATATGCATCCTAAAATAAAAACAATGTTTAGAAATTGCAGAATAAATAAGTTTCATATTTTTCACTTCCATAAATTGCTATAAATTAGTTGATTTAAATAAGTATCTATATTGTAAATGAAGATTTACGAGTTACCGCATTTCTCAACAAATATGTTATTCAAATACACAATAGTTGTTTCCAAGAACTTAGATTTTAGATCGATCTTGAAATATAAGAAAGAAAAAATAACGAAAGATAGAAATCACTGGAGCTCCTTTTCGGAGATTATTACAAAGTCGCCGACGCTCTTCACTGCAGAGAATGGAACGAGTATTCGCCCTCTGTCATCCTTTTCAAAATTCGCATCAAGTGTGTTTTTTGTCGGTTCAACGAGAACTATGTTGAGGAGCTCACCGCTTTCAGCAATGAATGTAAAATCTCCAACTACCCCGAATTTTCTTCCGGTTTCTTCGGAGACAACTATTTTTCCGATCAAATCTTTCCCACTGCTTCTGATCATAATTTCACCTCTGACATTTTTATTTTCATTTTAAAGTTTATAAAGATTAACGATTTACAAGCATGTTTCTTATTTTGGGCATTAATGTGTAAACGAACGCTTTTCCGACACGGCGCCTCTCTATATAACCTTCTTGCGTCAAGCGCTGTAAAATGTTGTTCACAGAACGTACAGCATGCTGCCTTGACTTGTACTCCGTGAGGTCTAGCGAGTTAGCTATCTGCCCAGGAGTCATATCTCCTTTTGCAAGTATTTCAATTATCTCCTGTTGTCTTGGGCTCAAGTTGTAAAGGACTTCATAGCTTATGTTGTACTTTTCTTTCTTCTTTTCACTTGTCACTTCTTTTATCATATCCGCGGAGAGCGTAAACGTTCCTTTTGCTATTGCCTTTTCAACAAGGTATTCACAAGTCTTGAGAACATCGCGTGGAAATCCATTTGTCCGCTCGAATATTTTTTCGATGACTTCATCTGTGAATGGAGATGTGTCACGGCCACCAACGCTTTTTATTCGCTTCTCGATGAGCTCCCTCGTGTTTTCTTTTGTTAGGGATAGGACGTCTATGCGCGCCGTTATCCTCTTCTCCAACGTCTCGAGTTTTTCTTTGAGCATCATCTCGAATGATGGAAGACCGGAAAGTATTATGACAGCGTCGTTTATCTGGTCGGAGAAAACACGAATCCACTCAAGCACACTTGTTGGTGCTTCGTGAATTTCATCTATAAGTAGAACGAGTCGTTTTCCACTCAATTTTTTGTTTACGAAATCCGGAATCTGATAAATATTTTTTATGTTAGGGATAAACGGCCTCAAAAACCATGGTGTTGGAAATGCGCTCTGAAATATCTCGACAAACTCGTCGGGTGTTGTTGGCGGTTTTGCAAGAAATATGACTTTGTACTTCTTTCGAACACGCTCTTCGATCCATCGCATGAGTGTTGTCTTCCCAGAGCCCGTTGGACCTTTGAGAAGAATTATGCGTCGCCCTTCATCCATATACTCGAGAAGCTTTGATGTCTGCTCCTCATATCCAACGAGAAGCTTTGGATCGACTGAAAGAACGAATGGGTTTCTGGTCCATTCGAATTTATCAAACCATTTCTTATAATCGATGGGATGTTCACGTGAATTCACGTTAACTTCACGTGAATGTTCATTTGATTCATTTTGGTTTACGTCACTGTCATCTCCCATGATATTTATTTGTATTTTACGTTTATATACTTTTTTATTATTTTTCAGGACGAAACCAAAACCAATGAGACAAACTCTACTACATGTTTTATATGGAGTAAACTCATTTGTGAGAGTTCGATTCACATAAAGTACGATCATTTCAAAAAAAACCATCAAAACAATAGAGATGAAATTCCCATCTGTTTTCTTATTTGTAATACTTGCACATCACGTTCACAGCCCGTCCACAATGTTCACATAATGTTCACGCTACGTTCACAAAACATTCACATCAAGTTCACGAACGTTCATGGATGTAATTTGATATTAAATTCGTCAAATAATGAATTTATGCCCCAATTTTCATGGAAAAGATCAAAGATGTGAAGAAAATTTATAGAAAACAAGTTGTTCATATATATTCACGCAGGTTCAAAATTTCGAAGAATATCGGCAATTTAACGCATAATTTTGCGTGAAATATACGTGAAGTTCACGTGAATATTCACACAACTTCACGTGAAGTTCACGTGAACATATGAATGTCCTACTACAATTAATATGTGTAGTAGCGACTATCGTGAGTATAATGCACGCATCCGGGCCAATTCAGAAACAATAACGAGTAAGAAAACAAATCGTATGTTATGTTTTGTGAAGGTCAAGTTTTTGACTCAAGATCAAAAACGACGAGAAGTGAGACAAAAATCTGCCAATGTTTCTAAATGTTAGACATTTTATTTTCAAGTTCATATATTCACGTGAAGTTCACGTGAAGGTGCGTGAATATTCACGTGAACTTCACGAAACCTTCACAAACCTTCATGTGAATGTTAGAACGATTATTTATCTTAACAATGAATTGTGAGAGTTCAGAATTCGCCTCTTTTCCGCCTTCTCCGATTTTCGGAGAAGTTTGATTCTTATTGGTTTCCGTAG
>WALQ01000053.1 GCA_015522745.1 Candidatus Aenigmatarchaeota archaeon | reverse complement strand
TATCTAAGGTGTGAATATGAAAAGACTTCTCAATATAAGTGGTTCAGAAATAAAAATACTACACTTGCTTAAAAAAAGTCCGATGACGTCGAAGGAGTTAAGCAAGGCGCTGAAAAAGAACATAAGCACGGTAAACAGGTATTTAAACAAGCTGATAGATTACGGATTCGTTTACAAGTCGTCAAGATGCTGCACACCGAAGCGCGGGCGTTACTTTGTTTATTATCTTCAAGACGAACATACACTCATGGAAGCCGTTAACAAAAATGTTGAGGAAATACAAAAGAATGCGAGAAAGTTCTTCGACAAACTGTTCTCAAAAGAAATTTAATCTTTGACGCAAAATTTAGTTATGAAATATTCTGAAATTGTGAGGGTTTACGACAAGCTCGAGCACACGACGAAAAAGCTCGAGAAACGCGACATACTTGCCGATTTCTACAAATCAGTACCTCCAAACGAACTTTCTCTTGTGGTTAAATTCACGCTCGGCTTCGAAGACCTCGGCGTCGCAAACGAGTTCATGAAGATGACCATTGCAAAGTCGTTTGGCGTCCGCGAGAGCGACGTCGTGAAGAAGTTCAAGGAGCTCGGTGACTTGGGCAAGGTGACGGAATTCTATTCAAAACACAAGCGTCAGACGTCTCTATTGAAAAAGGAGCTCACACTCGAAAAGGTTTACAAGAACATCAAAGAGTTTCTCTCGATGAGCGGAAAGGGATCGGTGGGAAAGAAAATTTCAATAATTTCCGAGCTTCTTTCATCCGCGAGCCCGATGGGAGCGAAGTACATAACGCGGACGCTCATAGGCGACATGCGCATAGGCGTCGCGGAGGGAATTGTCCGCGATGCGATTGCGAAGGCGTTTGACGCCAGCGTCGAAGACGTTGAGAACGCGTATGACATGCTCACGGACTACGGAGAGGTGGCGCGCATAGCTGCCACAAACAAAAGCGAGCTCAAGAACGCCAAGATAGTTCTCGGACGTCCGTTGCGCGTCATGCTCGCCGAGCGCGCGAAAAACCTAAAGGAGGCGCTCGATGCTTTTGAGCATCCGTGCATAGAGACGAAGTACGACGGATTCCGAACACAGATACACAAGGACGGCGATAAAGTTTGGATATTCTCGCGCCGCCTTGAAAACGTTACCAAGCAGTTTCCGGATTTGGTTGAGCTCGTCAAGAAGCACGTGAAGGCGAAGCGGTGCATACTCGAGGGCGAAACGGTTGCCATAGATGACAAAGGGAGACCGCTTCCATTCCAAAAGCTTTCGCGAAGAATACAGAGGAAGTACGACATAGAAAAGATGATGAAGGAGATACCAATTCAGATAAACCTTTTTGAGCTCATTTACATTGATGGGGAGAATTACATCAAAAAACCATTGCGCGAGCGCTGGGCGATGCTCAAGAAGATAATCAAGCCGCTCAAAGGGAAGTTCGTTCTCGCGGAGCACATAGAGACGAAGGATTACAAGAAAGCGGAAGAATTTTACAAGTGGTCGTTGTCCGTTGGTGAGGAGGGTGTGATGGTCAAGAACCTCGACGCAATTTACCGCCCGGGAAAGCGCGTTGGATTTTGGCTGAAGGTGAAACCCATAATGGACACGCTCGACTTAGTGATTATAGGTGCGGAGTGGGGAACTGGAAAACGCGCAAACGTCCTCGGTTCGTACGTTCTCGGCATACGGACGCCGAGCGGGTTCCTTCCAATAGGTATGATGGGTTCTGGGTTCACGGACGAGCAGCTGAAGGAGCTCACTGAGAAGTTGAAACCTCTCATAGTTGAAGAGCACGGGCGCGAAGTTGTCATACGGTCGGAAATAGTTGTCGAAGTTGCTTATGAGGAGATACAGAAATCGCCAAACTACGAATCCGGGTACGCGCTCAGGTTCCCGAGGCTTGTGAGGATAAGGTACGACCGCGCACCTAACGAGGCAAGCGTTATACGCGATGTTGAGGAGCTCTACCGCATTCAGCGCGGGCGCGGGAAGAAAAAATGAAATGTGGGCGTGAAAAAAATATCATTTTTTGCTTACACGACCGTGACGGATTTCGCAAGGTTTCTCGGCTTGTCTATGGGGAGGTGTTTCATCTTTGCTATGTAATATGATAGCAAATGACCGAAGAGCGCGCCTTCAATTACAAATTCTTTCAGGTAAACGGGAACAACGTACGCGCCGCGCGCCTCAACTTCCTTTACGTTTGAAGCCATTTTTTCATCTGACATAAGTGCTATTACGGGAGTGCCTTTCTCTATGAGCGCTATCGTCCCGTGCTTGAGCTCGCCGCCCATCATTCCTTCCGCATGTATGTACGCAACTTCCTTGAGCTTGAGCGCTATCTCACGCGCTATGGGATAACTTATCCCGCGCCCGAGGACGTAAATGTTTTTCTTCTTGTAGAGTTTTTTCGCAATTCCCGCTATCACCCTTTCGTTTTTGCGTATGTACCTTTCGATGTCATTTGGATTCACATTGTACTTGAACCTGAGACGTTTGGCGAGCTCGATGAACAGAAGGACTTGATTCGTGAACGATTTCGTCGCGGCCACAGCCACTTCCTGCCCCGCCATTGTTTCTATGGAATAGGACGACATTCTTTGTATCGTGGAGTACGGGACGTTAACTATGGACACCACATTTTTTCTCGGTATGTTTTTTATGACGTTGATGACGTCCATTGTTTCCCCGCTTTGCGAGACGGCTACAACGAGCGTTTTTTTGTCAACGTTCATGTAATTGTCAAACTCAGACGCTATCATCGTGTGCGCGTCCACACCGACTTTGTTGAGTATGTACGTCGCGACGAGTGTTGCGTGGTACGATGTCCCAGCGGCGACAAAGTAGACCTTTTTGTACTTTCTGATGTCGCGAACGAGATGATCGAAACTTTTCGATTGTTCGAACTTTATCGATTTCAATAGTCTTCGCATCGCCTCCGGTTCTTCGTGTATCTCCTTGAGCATATAATGGGCGTATTTCCTTTTTTCCACATTCGACTCCCATCGAAACGTTTGTGGGCGCTTTTTGACGCGCCTTCCGTTTTTGAATATCTTGTAACCACTCTTCGTCACGATTCCGTATTCCAAGTCGTCCAGGAAAATCGCCTTGTTTGTCATGTCAGAAAACGCGTAAATGTCGCTGCCGACAAACATCTCGTCCTTTCTAATTCCAATCGCGAGGGGAGATGATTTCTTCAAGACGTAGATTCCCTGATCATCAACTATCATGGCTATTGCGTACGTTCCTCGCACGACCTTCGTGAATTTTTTCATCACGCCGAGCATTGTTCCGTGCTTGAGCTCCTCCTCGAAGAAATGGGGGATAACCTCCGTGTCCGTGTCGCTCTTGAAGATGTGGCCTTTTTTGATGAGCTCCCTTTTCAAGTCGGCGTAGTTCTCTATTATGCCATTGTGGACGACGAATATGCGCCCGCTGCAATCCTTTTGAGGATGCGCGTTTCTTACGGAAACTCCGCCGTGCGTCGCCCACCTCGTGTGCGCAATACCTATGTGCGACTTCGCCTTCGGCACCTTTAAGTTGCTCACATCGCCGACGCATTTTGAAACGATGTTTGGATACAGCGCGATACCGGCGGAGTCGTATCCGCGGTACTCCAATTTTCTGAGACCGTTAATGAGAACGCCCTTGGCATCCCTGAACCCGACGTACCCAACGATTCCGCACATTCAATCACCGAGCTTCTTGACGAGTTTTGAGAGATTTCGCTCGTCCAGTTTTATCTTGTTGTCTATGATTTTCCCGTTTTCGAAAATGATTTTGTTCGGCTCGAGGTCTTTCGTCAGGCAAACGTGCGGTCCGACTATTGAGTTCGGTCCAACTTTCACGCCCGGCATTATGCCGACGTGCACACCCGTGCGGCACTTTTCGCCGAAAACGGCACCGAACTTGTTCATCCCCGTGTCGAACTTTTTCTCTTTCACGTAAGACGATATGTTCTTCTCATCGAACCTTAAGTTTGCCGTTATCGTTCCGGCACCGAATGAGCAGTCGTCTGCAACTATGGAATCGCCGACGTAATTTTCGTGGAACCAGCAGTTGTCGCCGACGTACGAGTGCTTTATCTCCGTGGAGAATCCGACAACGCACTTGTCACCTATCTGGGTTCCGGACCAAACGAGCACGTTGTTGCCAATCACGCTTCCTTTTCCTATGTACGCGGGACCTCTTATGACCGCATTGTCAAGAACTTTGACGCCGTCCTCAATGATGACATTTCCGTAAATCTTCGCACTGTCTGAAATCTCGGCGCTTGATGAAATTTTTCTTTCAACCTTTTCCATGAAATGATCGAGAACACGGAGGACGTGCCACGGGTACTTTATCGCCTGCCAATATCCGTCATAGTCAACAACGAAGACCTTCTCACCGTCCTTTATCATTCGGTCGAGCGCCTTTTCGTAGACGTCGTCGCTTGAGCTCTCCGTGCTTTCTATGTACTCGAAAAGCTTCTTCGTGTTTTTGTGCAAGTGGAGGACAATGTTGACTATGTTGCTTGGCGGCTTCTCCGGCTTCTCCACAATTCCCTTCATGTACTTTCCGTCGCGTATTATGTAGCCGCCAGGAAAGTAGTCGTTTACAACGTAACCCGTTATGAACGAAGAAGCGTCCTCGCTTTTGTATGCATTCATCAAATTCTCGTACGCGCTTTCATCGAAGACGTCGTTCGGGCTCACGAGTATGATTTCATCACCGTTAATGAGCTCCTTCGCCGCCAACAGTGCGTCCGCCATTCCGCGCGCCTTTTTCTGCACAACGATTTTGGCGTCCTTTGCGATTTTTTCTATTCTGTCTACGTTCTCGTCGTTCGCAACTATGATTATGTCACCGTACTTCTTCGCCATATCAATGTGGTACTCGAGAAGCGTTTTTCCCAAGAACTTGAAGAGGAACTTGTCCTCCATCAAAGGAAGCATCCTCTTTCCGATGCCACCGCACAAAAAAACGACTTTCATACAACCGACCTCACATTTTTTTCAAGCTTTCTCAACCACTCGTCCGTTGATTCCGGCGAGTCTGTTTCAACCATTATGCGTATGACGGGCTCGGTTCCGCTCGGCCTTACAAGCGCCCATCCGTTTTCGAAATCCACCCTAATTCCATCTATGAACGTCGCCTTTCCCAACGACCGCAGCATTTTCAACTTTTCCATGGCGGCGAACTTGTCGTCTGCGTGAACGGATGTCTTCTTGAACCAAAACGTTCTTTTGAATTCGCGCTCCTCGAATTTTGACGCGAAAATCACGATGGGTATTATCGTTTCCGGGAATGGTCCGAAATCGCGGAAGATGTAGTGCCCGACCTGCTCCACGCCTATGTCGGCGCCTGAGCGCAAGACCTCGCGCGCGACGTTCACGTCGCCAACCGGAACCCGTATGACATCACCCACGGTGTCTATGAGGCGGCCGCTTTCCACGGTCGTGACTATTTTTTTCGCGCCGTAAAATTTCGCCACGGCCGTCATTCCTTCGTTGTATCCGAAGAATTGCCCGTCGCAAAATACGACGCGGTCGCCGTCCCCATCGAAACACGCTGCGAAATCGTAATTCTTTGAGAGCTCAATCGCGCGGCCGAGCGTCTCTTCTTTCGGTTCGGAAGGGCGGTTCGGAAAGTTTCCGTCCGGAACGTCGTTTATCACGTCGACGTTCATTCCAAGATCGCTCAACACCTTCTTTGCTATGTCAGACATCGCGCCGTTTCCGGGGTCGAGAAGTATGCGAAGGTCCTTCCTTATTGGTATGGCGTGAGATTCGATGAATTTTTTTATCGCGCTTTCGTAGTCGGGCAATGGGTTCATCGCGGACTCCATACCTTTTCCGACGTTGTATTTTTTTGACTTGTAAATCTCCTCGACTTTCTTCTGTTCTTCCATTGAGAGACCCGTGCGCTTGAAAATCTTTATCCCGTTCCACTCCGGCGGATTGTGGGACGCGGTTATCATAACGCCACCGTCGAACTTCTGCGATGTGTATGCGAGCACGGGCGTTGACACGAGCCCTATGTCAACAACGTTCACACCCGTTCTGAGAATTGATTCCTTGACAATTTCATTGAGGCGCCCGCTCGAATTTCTCGCGTCGTGCCCCATGCATATCGTTCCGCCGTTGAAGAAAGTTCCGACGGCGCGCGAGACGTCCGAGAAAAATTTCAGGGACGATTCATCTATTATGCGTCTTATTCCGCTCGAACCAAAAAGCATGTTATCACTCTTTTACTC